>PBPX01000006.1 GCA_002724835.1 Actinomycetota bacterium
TGTAGTTGTTTTCTTTGCTGCCGGCTTCTTTGTAGTTGTTTTCTTTGCTGCCGGCTTCTTTGTAGTTGTTTTCTTTGCTGGCATTATACGTCCAAAAATCTTACATCTTTTGCATTTTGTTCAATGAATGTTTTTCTCTTTGCAACATCATTTCCCATAAGAACTTCAAACATGTTTGCGGCTTTGGCTTCTGCTGCCTTTCCGTCGGCAATGCTAACTTTTATTAAACTTCTCGTATCTGGGTTCATCGCGGTGTCCCATAGTTCTCCTGCATTCATCTCCCCAAGACCTTTGAATCTGCTTATATCAAATTTTTTATTTTTGTTTTCTTTTTTAAACTCTTCTAGTGATTTGTCGTCTTTAAGATAGTTTATTGAACCAGAGGATTTTGCTCTATAAAGAGGGGGTTCGGCAATCCAGACCTTGCCTTCTTTTATTAGTCCTGGCATGAATTTAAAGAAAAACGTTAATAAAAGTGTCCTTATGTGTGCTCCGTCAACATCAGCGTCTGTTAAAAATATTATCTTACCGTATCTTGATTCCTCACCTTTATATTCGTCTTTTATTCCTGTACCTATTGCTTTTATAAGCGAGCTTATTTCTTCATTCTGGAGTGCTCTATTTTCTGTGACCTTTTGTACGTTAATAATTTTTCCCCTTATTGGTAATATTGCCTGTGTTTTTGACTCTCTTGCCTGTTTTGCTGGTCCCGCAGCAGAGTCTCCTTCAACTATAAATAATTCACTTTCAACTGGGTCTGTTGACGAACAGTCTGCAAGCTTTCCTGGAAGTCCTGCTGTTTCTAAGATGCTCTTTCTTTTTGTAAGTTCTCTTGCTTTTTTAGCGCTCATTCTTGCTTTTGCAGCAACGGCGCACCTTTCCACAATTGCTCTTCCCTCTTTTGTGTTCTTTGAAAGCCATTTTGGCAGTTCTTTATTGACTAAAACCTGCACCTTTGACTTCATCTCTGTGTTTCCTAGCTTGGTTTTTGTCTGGCCTTCAAATTGAGGCTCTTTTACCCTAACGGAAATCACTCCAGTAATTCCTTCTCTGATATCGTCACCAGTTAATGAAATGTCGGAATGAAGATTTCTTGATTTTGCAAAGTCATTAATTGCTTTTGTTATCGCTGTTCTTAGGCCTTCTTCGTGAGTCCCTCCCTCAAGTGTGTGTATATTGTTGGCAAAACTCTTAATATTCACATCGTCTTCGTTTTTCCACTGAAGAGCAACTTCTATTTCAGAATCCTTGCTTTGATCAGAAAAAGATATTGTTTTTTCGTGAAGAACTTCAAATCCATCATTCAAATAGTCCACAAAATCAACTAAACCCCCTTTGTATAAAAATTTATCCTTTGTGGCTGGTTTAACTCTGTTGTCTACAAGAACGATCTTCAATCCTTTATTTAAAAATGCTGTTTGTCTTAGTCTCTCCGATACAATGTTATATTCAAAACTCTGTGTTTCTTCAAAAATTTCTGGGTCAGCTAAAAAATTTATTTTTGTTCCTGTCTTTTTTGTAGCTTTTCCTTTTTTTATTTTTGAAACTGGCTTACCAAAGTCAAAATTTTGATTCCAAAAGAAACCATCTCTTTGTACTTCCGCTTTTACAAAGACTGAAAGAGCATTAACTACAGATATGCCGACGCCGTGGAGACCCCCACTAACACTGTATGCTTCTGATTCAAACTTACCACCGGCATGTAGTGTTGTTAAGACAGTTGTGAGTGCTGATTCTTTTGTTTTTGGTCTTGGTTTTACAGGTATTCCGCTTCCATTGTCTGTAACAGTTACTGATCCATTTTTCTCAAGACGAACTTCTATTGAATTACATCTTCCCGCCATTGCTTCATCCACTGAGTTATCAACCACTTCCCAAATTAAGTGGTGTAATCCATTAGGACCTGTTGATCCTATGTACATAGCAGGTCTTTTTCGAACTGCTTCGAGACCCTCTAAGACTTTTATGTCTTTAGAATCATATTTTTTTGAATCTTTTTTTGGCACGGATCTCCTAAGATACGCTTCTTTTTTTTGTTTTTTACAGCCCTAGCTGAACTCTTATTTTAGCTGAAATCCGTTGTTATTGTTGGTTATTTTCGATTTGAACATCCAACGAATTAAGCTTTATTTTTATTTTTTTTTCAATATCTATAAGTATTTTCTGTTCTTCTAGTTTGATTAAATCCATTGCTCTTTTAGATGTTGTATAAAGGGTTGCTTTGTTTCCAATAACCGGTCCCGGTGTCGTTTCTTTAGACCATAGAAAAGTATTTTCATCAAAATATTTTCTTACTTTTTTTGATTTTGAAAAACTTATCCCTAGTGGGTTTTTTTCTACGTCAATTTTTTGTGGTTCTTGGTTTTTCACTAGTTGGTTCTAACAGGCATGAGCAGATATTTATAATTCTCTACTTCTCCTTGAATAACAACTGGTTTTTCGTTTCCAGAAAAACGAATATATACGGTTTCACCATCTAAAACTTCTATCCCTTGCATGAAATAATGTGGATTAAAAGACATTTCAAATCCTGTTACATCGCCGAGCTCAACCCCTAGAGTTTTAATGGAAACCTCTTCGATTCCACCACCTATATCTTTGTTAACTGTTGTAATGTTTAGAGTTTCGCTGTCTGATAGAACAATTTTTACTGGAATAAAACCTTCAGCTACAACCGTTGCTCTGTCTAAAGACTCTAAAATTTCAGATTTTTTAACTTCTATTGTGAAAAGGGTTTCTTTTGGGAAAAGGTTTTCATACTCTGGAAAGCTTCCTTCCAGTTTCCTAACTGCTGCGGACGTTTTGTCGTTATAAAAATAAAGTTCTCTTTCGTTTGAGTTTATCTTTATCGGTTCGTCTGAGTTTTCAAAAACCCTTATTGTTTCGCTTAAAGCTCGATAGGAGATNATCCCTATGTCTTTTATAGGTATTTCGGACAAGCTGTGTGTTGCGAGTCTGTAGCTATCTGTAGCTACTAATTCTGTGGCATCATTTTTGTTGTTAAAATAAATTCCCGTTAAAACAGGTCTTCCTCCTTCAGGTGAACTTGCTATACCTACTTTTTTTATTGATTCAAAAAGTTCTGTTACTTCTACTTCTTCTGTGTTGTCGTTTGTGTTGTCTTCCAATAGTGCTTCCGGATATGTTTTTTTCGTCTAGTTTTCTTAATTTGAACTCCATCTTTTTTGTTTCGACCTTAAGTTCTGTTCCTATGTCTGAAAACACAACCTCTCCTGTTGGTAGTTTTCTNACTATCTCCGATAAAACCCTTGCATTTACTAGTGTTTCTCCTTCTACTTCTGTTTTTACCTGTGTTCTTGCTTTTAAAACTATATCTAGATCCGAACCAACAACTTCTAAANNATTTTCTTTTGTCTTTAGGTATATACCTTGTAAAGAAGGGGTTGCAGGCCTCGGATCCACAACTCTAGAAACAGAGGAAACAACTTCTTTCAGGGCGCTTGTTTTTATTACGAATTTCAATTTAATTCCTTATAGATTTAATAATAATAAAGCTGTTGAGAATGTTTAAAACATAGATAAACAAAGTTTTTAANGGTGAACAGGTGTTGAAAACTTTAAACATAAAAAACANTNCCCTANGAAACAACCAAATTATTTATTTTGTTGTCGAAAATGTTTATTTCTTTCAACAAGACGNTCGACGCTTCTGATTTTTTTATACAAGACAAAATTGTCGAATGAGATCTACCGCCAAAAAAAANACCGATCTGAGAAAGAGATAAATCTGTATGCTTTCTAATTAAAGAAACACAAAGGTTTCGTGCACTAACAACGTTTGAACTCCTATTTTTTGAAACAATAAGTTTTTTATCNACCTGGTAAACGTCTGAAACGTAATCCAAAATGTAATCAGGGCTTAAATAAGCAACAACATTCTTTTTAGTCTCNAAAACTAGGTTTTTAATATATTCAGAATTACCAGAACCGGTTTGTTTATTGATTACAAGGTTGTTAACTATTCCGCTTATATCTCTAAAACTGTTTACCTCAACGTTTAAAATTTCGTCAACCTCTTTCTTTGTCAACAAAACACCTCCNAACTCTTCATTTTTTATTTTTAACATTTTTTCAAACATTTCTTTATCTGGTTTACCTATGTCTGTAACTAGACCATTCAAGATTCTTGAAACAAGTCTTTCTGGAAAACCCAAAAGGTTTTGAGGCTTTTGATCTGAAACCAANACAACTGCTTTTTCATTGTTTAAAAAAAAGTTTATAGTGTGAAAAAGCTCTTCCGACACTCCCTTTTTTCCAAGAAAAAATTGTATATCATCAATTAAAAGAATATCCACAGATCTAATTTTATTTTTAAACAAATCGATATCTTGATTCTTTATACCACTAACGTAAGACTCCAAAAAAGACTCGGAATCAATATAGTAAGAAGAAGAAGAGGATTGTTCCATAGTTTTTAAAAGGTGGGTCTTTCCAACCCCTGGTTCACCATGAATAAACAAAGGATTAAACCTTTTCCCCGGATCTAATACGACATTTTTAGCAGCAGCTACAGCTAGGTTGTTAGAAACACCAACCAAAAGGCTTTCAAAAACAGAAACATCAGCTGAAACNTTTTCTTCAACAGATTTTTCTTCAATAATTTTTTCTTGATTTCTCTCAACAGGTGGAGTGTTAATATANTTTTCTTTTTTAAGCTTTTTATCTAAAACAAAAACACAATCATCAGACCCAGAAACATCTTTGTAAACGCTTTTAATTTTTTTATAGAGTCTTTTTTCAATAGAACTCTTTACAAAATCAGAATTTACAAATAAATTGAGCTCATTTTCATGGTTTGTACGAAAATCAACTTGTTCTAACCAGTACTTGTCTGTTTTGGACAAGGGTTCTTCTAATATCTTCTGTTTAAAATCTATAAGTTTTTGATTCATGTGTATAGTAATTTAATTTATTATTAAGAAAAAACATAGAGTGTTAAAAACAAACTAAATAATTACAACAAAACAAACACTAAAAAAAANGNTTNAATTTATTAGCTTTTTTTAACAAAAACCAATAAAAACAACAAGAAAAAAAATAGATTACAAATACTAGTTAATATACTTTTCGCGAAACTAGTTTGTTTTTCGCGAACTAACAAATAAAACATTTAATTACTTTGTTTAATTCAATAGTTCATTTATTGTGATTAAACAGGTAAAAAATGAAAAGAACTTATCAACCTAGCAATAGAAAAAGAAGCAGAAAACACGGTTTTAGAGCAAGAATGCGTACCAGAGCAGGACGTCAAATCCTAAAAAGAAGAAGAAGCAAAGGACGCAAGGTTCTATCTGCATAAATAGTTGGTAAATTTNACTACTTTTAAAAATAGCAATCATTTTTTAGACCTGAAAAAAGAAGAAAATTGTTTAACTGAACAAGGTTTAAAGATTTATATAGAAGATAGTAATGAAAAGCTATCAAGGCTGGCGATAAGCCTTCCTAAATCAGAAGCAAACGCAGTTAAACGAAATAAGTTTAGAAGAAAGATTAAAGAGGTAGTTAGAGGTTTAGAGATAAACAATATTTTTTATATTTATATTGTTGGAACAAACAATGCCACAAAACTTAAATATAAAGAACTAAGAAACATTATTGAATCTCATCCAAAACTAAAATAGAAGTGAAATTAACAAGTTTAATATTTTTAATATTTAGATCCTTACTGGGTTTTTTTGGGTTCGGACAAGGAAACTGTATGTATTATCCAACCTGTTCCTCGCTTATTAATGAAGAAATTAAGCAAAAAGGCTTTTTCAGGGCAATTCCTTTTATGATATATCGGATATACGTTTGTAATCCAATATATAGAAAAATTGGTAAAAATTGGCAATAATTGAACCATTCGCATTGGCCATAGGTTTTTTACTTTCCTATATATACGACTTNGACGTTTCTTATGGCGTATCAATAGTTATATTGACAATAATTATTAATATTATAATTTTCCCCTTAACTTTAAGACAAACCAGATCAACAAAGAGAATGCAGGACGCCCAACCAGAACTTAAAAGAATTCAAAAACAATATAAAGACAACAAAGAAGAAATGAACAAAAAGGTTGCCGAGTACTATAAAGAAAACGGGATAAACCCTCTTGGGTGCATTGTCCCCCTACTGGTTCAAATGCCGGTTTGGTTTGCTCTCTTTAGGGTTTTAAGAGAGCCCCTTTTATTTATACCAAAAGAGGCTACGCTTTATTCAGCACTTGGAGATCCTTTAAGTGTTTTGTTTTTTAATATGGACCTACAAATTCCAGCCTCTGCCATAAGTGCATGGGTTGATAGGCTGCCTTATATAGTTTTAATATTATTTGTTGTAGGAACGGCCTTAATACAGCAAAACCAACTAACAAAAAAACAAGGAACCACAAACAACCCCCAACAACANCAAATGCAGATGATTGGAAAGGTTATGCCAATATTTTTTGGTTTTATTTCCTGGACCCTCCCTTCCGGATTGGTTGTTTATTTCTTAACAGGAAATATTTTTAGAATTGGGCAACAAGCACTAATTGTTAGGCTTGAGGAAAATCAAAAAGATAAAGAAAAAGATAAAGAAAAANATAAAGAAAAAGAAGATCAAAAAGAAAACGATGAAAANAAAGAAGGACCAATAAACAACACATCGCGTAAAAAAAGAAAAAAAAGAAGGAGAAAATAATGTCTAATAAATGGGTAGAGGTTGAAGCNAAAACCATTGATGACGCAATTAAAGCTGGATTAAAAGAACTACAACTTGATGACGCAACAGAAGCAGACATAAGCATACTAAGAGAGCCTGAGGGCGGCGTTTTTGGGGTAGGGGGAACAAAGGCCCTAGTTAGAATTTCAGTNAGAGGTGGTTTTAAAAACAGAAACGGAAGAAACTATAAGCAAAGAAGTAGAAATGATAGGCCAAAAAGCCGAAAAGAAAAATTTGAACCAAAAAAACCAAGAGTTGAAGCGGATCCAAAAAAGCAACTGGAAGTATCAATTTCTTTTTTACAAGGCCTTATTAAATCCTTCGGGCTAGAAGGAACAGTAGACGGGGAAACAGAAGATAGAAACCTTATTGTTAAAGTTTCTGGAGAACAAACAGAGGCTCTTGTTGGTGAAAAAGGAAACATAATTAGATCACTACACGAACTTACAAGAACAGTTATTCAGAGAAAAACAGGTGCTGGAACAAGGCTTAGACTAGATGTTGCGGATTATGCTCTCAAGAGAAAAGAAGCACTAACAATTTATGCTGAAAGACTAACAAAACAAATTCTTGAAGACAGACAAGANGTCATGCTTGAACCAATGAACTCAGTTGATAGAAAAACTCTTCANGATGCTGTTTCCGAAATTAACGGCATAAAGTCATACTCTGAAGGAAGGGAACCTTATAGGTCGGTTGTTTTCGCACCAACAGAACAAGAAGAAGAATGACCTACAATCCCCAAATTCCACAGTGGGGAGAAAAATATTTAGAGAATAACAAAAAAAATCTTNTTAAATACCATGAATGGCTTTCTACTACAGGAGTTAAAGCTGGTTTAATAAGCCCAAAAAAAGATCAATATATNTGGGATGAATTCATAGTTCATTCATTGTATTTTTATAAATTAATTGAAGACCTTAACCTCGAAAATAAAGATCTTTTTGATATTGGAACAGGTGGTGGAATTCCAGGAATACCTATATCTATTGTAAATAAAGCAAAAGTAACACTAATTGACAACAAAACAAGCAGAATATATGAACTAGAAAGGTTAATAAAAATNCTTAGATTAAAAGACCTTCATGCAAAAGAAAAAAATGCACTAGAACTTTTAAAAAAAGAAAAAAATGCCGTTTTTACTCTCAGATGTTATTTATCAACTTCTAATTTAATTAAAGAAGTTGCAAAAACGCCTAATAAAAACATCTTTTTAGTCTCCTCTAAAGAAAAAAATAGATTAAAAACTAATGAAAAGTTTCACGTGAAACAAGAAAAATTTCTTATTAATAAAAACGACTATCGATTTATTGATGTTATAACAGTTATGTGAAAACAATATCAATAATTTGTCAAAAGGGCGGTGTCGGAAAAACAACCACAGTTGTGAATTTATCAAGTATTTTTTCCAAAAAGGGTTACAAAACACTAATTATTGATTTAGATCCACAAGGAAATGTTTCAACATATTTAAATTTTGATAAAAACACTCAAAAAATAACGACCAGTATTGATTTACTCGAAGGCGTAAAAAGCTTAAACCCCGGAATACTCAACGAAAACCTTTCAATAATTCCTTCAAANAAAGAAATTGTAAGGTACAGCGAAGAAAAAATAATCGGAGGATCAAAAATTTNAAATTTGAAGAAAAATGGTTTATTTAATGGTTTCGATTTTATTTTTATAGACACGCCACCAACAATGAGTTCTTTAGTACAGGAAGGAATTGCGACATCAGATTACTACTTAATTCCAACAAAACCAGAATTTCTAGCCATTGAAGGTGTTGCTCAAGCAATGGATTTTGCTAAAAAAACACTAAAAAATACACCAAATATAAATGCCATATTCTTAGGGGTGTTGTTAAACCAGGTTGAAACAAAAAGAGATAGCTATGAGGATTTTTTAACAGAACTAGAATACCTACTTGGTGATAGATTGTTCAAAACAAAAATTTCTCACCTAACAGAACTTGCAGACAGCCCTTTTTATGGCAAAACTGTGATAGATTTTAATGATGACAGTAAAGCAAAAATTGAATTTAATAAATTAGCAGAAGAAATAATAGAAAGAGTTGGAACAAATGAAAAGATCACTTAGCTCACTAATAACAGACACAAATGTAAGAGAGTTTAAAGCAATAGAAATAGACATATCTTTAATCAACAAAAGCGAAACACAAGCCCGTATGAACTTTGANAAGGAAAAACTATCTGAGCTTAGCCAGTCAATNGCCAAAAATGGTATTTTACAACCACTAATAGTTCAAGAGGTTGGTCCCAACGAATACAAACTAATTGCTGGAGAGAGAAGACTAAGAGCTTCTAAAGAAGCAGGACTAAAATCAGTTCCCTGTTTAATTAAAGACGTTAGTTCAAGAGAAGCTGCAGTAATTGGTTTAGTCGAAAACGTACAAAGAAAACAACTCAATACAACAGAAGAAGCAGCAGGATATAAAAGGTTGATTGATGAATATAATTTGGAAACAAAAGACATAGCAACGCTTGTTGGCAAAAGTAGATCATATGTATCAAACCTTCTAAGGTTATCAAAATTAAGCAGNAAAGTTTATAGAGCACTTAAGGAAGAAGCCGTAACAATGGGACAAGTTAAACCATTAATTAATTTAAAAGAAGAAGAACAAGATCAACTACTATCTGAAATTTTAAATTTAAAACTTTCTAGTAGGCAAGTAGAAGAAAGAGTAAGAAATATTTCCAACAACAATAAAGAAATTAGTGAAGAAATAGTTCACTATAAAAATTTCTTTGAAGATAAAACCGGTTCGAAAGTTGATATAAAAAAGAACAAAAATAAGTTTAAGGTAACACTAAATTTTTCAACAGAAGAAGAACTTAAAGAATTTGTTAACAAATTTAAGTAGATAACAATTTATTCAAATCATTTAGAAGAAAAGTTAAAATATTTTCCACTTCATTAATTTGGTAAAATTTACCATTTATAATTATTGAAACAGACTTAGTATTCTTTAATAAGATGGAAGATCTTCCATAAGAANGAATATTAAATTCATCAGCAATAGCTTTACTTAATTTTTTCCCAAGAATACTTTCTGAAAAATTTCCTTTGAAGTGCTCAACAAAACTTTCATCAGAGTCATTAAAAGAAACAAAAAGAGCAGGTTGTTTGTTGTTTACATAGTTAATAATATTTTCTTCTTCGATTTCCTCACCTGCTTCAGAAGCAAAAGAAGCAAGGATGTTATTTTCTANACAGATAGTTTTTGTTTTTTCATAAATAGCAATTTGATTTTTGTAGCTTCCAATATTTGGAAGATTAAACGAAACAGAATAACCAATACTCCCTGTCATGAAGCCCGGAGAAATTGTTTTTATTGCTTCGTTTAAAGAAGTGTCAAAACCGGGCCTTATAAGCTTCCTAATTTCTTCAACTGTATTTAGACCTACAGTTCCATCTATATCAAGACCTCTATTTTCTTGAAATTTAATTACAGAAGAAACAACATCATTTGTAAAAATTCCATTTATAGGTTCTGAGTAAAAACCTAATCTAGATAAAAGCTCTTGCAGTTCTTCAACATCTGCCCCATAAAGGCTTGGGTTTGTTTTGGTTAATATTCTATCTCCAAGCTTATATCCATAGTTGACCAGTTCTATCCAAAGCTCCTCTTTTGTTGAAAGGTCACCTAGGCTCCTGTCTTCAAGAAATAAAGAAAGAATAGATTTAAGTTCTGTTATTTCTTCAGTTGGTGGATATCCCACATAAGTCAATCTTTCTCTAAGGTCTTGTAATTCAACCTCTGAAAGCTCATCTACAAAAGATAGAGAATTTAGATTAATGGTCAAGCCACCTTTCGGCGTCAATTGCTGCTTGACAGCCAGTCCCAGCAGCCGTTACTGCTTGTCTNTAAATTGAATCTGCAACATCACCTGCTGCAAAAACTCCGGGAACAGAGGTACTAGTTTCGGTTGTGAACCCAGTTTTTACATATCCCTTTTCATCTAGTTCTACCAATCCATCTAAGAAATCTACGTTTGGGGTATGCCCAATTGCCATAAATACACCATCTATATTTAGCTCAGAAGAGGAATCATCCTTAGTGTCAGCAAGAGATACGGACTCAACATTTTCAGCTCCATGAATTTCAGTTACTTCTTTATTCCAGAGCACTTCGATTTTATCATTNTCTAAAACTCTGTCTTGCATAATTTTACTTGCTCTAAAAGAATCTCTTCTATGGACAATGTAAACTTTTGTTGCAAACTTTGTTAAGAAGAGAGCTTCCTCCATTGCAGAATCACCCCCACCGACAACAATTACTTCCTTTTCTTTAAAAAAGAACCCATCACACGTTGCACAAGCAGAAACCCCATGTCCTTGAAGTTCTTTTTCTCCTTTTACGTCTAGCCATTTTGCAGATGCTCCGGATGAGATAATTACTGATTTAAACTCATAGGAACCTTTTGCGCNTTCAAGGCTAAAACCACCATCTATTTTTTTAATCGAATTAATAGTTTCAGTTTTTATCTCAGTACCAAACCTTTCAGCTTGTTTTTTAAATATTTGCATTAAATCAGGACCCATTATCCCCGAATCAAAACCTGGATAGTTTTCTACGTCTGTTGTAAGCATAAGCTGGCCACCAGACTCTAAACCTTCAAAAAGAACAGGTTTNAAACTTGCTCTTGAAGCATATATTCCGGCAGTATAACCAGCAGGTCCTGAACCAATAATTGCTAAATCAAGCATTTCTTTTCTTTCTGTAGTTGTTTAATGACAATATTAAAAAAACTAAACCAAGCGCAGCTAAAGCAAAACCAGTTGGGTTAACCCCAAGCAAAACACCAAGTCCCTGCATTATTTTAATTACTCCCATAAATAAGAAAACTAAAGCAGTTAGCAANAAAACTACAAGCAATAAACCNAGGCTTGCAAAGCCAGTGAAGCGCTGAATAGGTCTAACAATAAGATCTTTTATTGTTTTTATTAAGCTGTCTATAGATTCTACAAAACTATCTTCTTCCATAGTGTCATAATAAGCTACTTAAGTTTATTAAGTAACTCTTTAAACTTCGTTTTGATGACGGGAGCTCATTATTATTAGTTTTCTTTTAGAAACCCTGAAAGAATTTTTAGTATAAAGACTCAAGGCTGCTTCGTTGTTTTCTTGAGTGTTAAGCTTCATTTTTTTATAATTTTTCAACTTCGCAAATAATAAAATAAACTCAAGTAATTCCTTACCCAGTCCTTGTTTTTGAAGTCCTTTTTCTATCCCAAACCTTTGAAGATAAGAAAAACCACTAGTGACACCAAGGATTGCATACCCACATAATTTTGTATTTGAAGAAATTTTAAATAAGTAGTTTTTATTACAGCTTTTCATAGTTTCAATAAAATTTGAATGAGAGTTTTTCCAATAAGGCTCAAAAATCCTCCCATCTAGCTTGATTAACTCTGGTATGTCCGATGCAACTAANCTTTTGTAGTTTATGGACTTGTGAGGTTTTAAACTCTCTCTCTGAATGTTCTTTAACCGTGACTCACAAACAAGTAAGCTATGTTTTTTAAACCACCCCGACTCTAGCCATTTTTTTTCCTCTGATTCATTGANCATTGAAGAATTAAAAATTAGACCTAATTCTTCTGATTTCTTATTTATATTTCTTAATAAAGACTTTCCGCCAAAAACATTTTCAAAGTAAACATATTTAACGTAGTCATTCCACTTTCTTGTATAAAATAAGCCGTTTATTCNGAAATTTAATTTCTTTTCATTTGTTAAATACATATTTTAAAATTTTTTTATCTTCGTCATAAGTTAATAGCTCAAGACCTTTTTCCTGTGAAACAATAGCTATTTCTTCAATCTCCTCATCAGGCTCTTTTACAAACTCTTCTATAACTTCCATTTCATAAAACCAGACAGTTTTTTCTATAGTTTCTCCGTATTCAATCGTGTACCTTGATTCAGCGATAGGTTTTTCACTNATGCATTTAACCTTGAAGCCCGTTTCCTCAAAAACCTCTCTCTCNGCTGCTTTAAGAGGAGATTCCCCTTCTTCCATATGACCTTTTGGGAAACCCCAAAATCCAGAGTCATAATACTCTTTATATTCTTTTCTTAGGCGATTTTTAACTAAAAGAACTTTGTTGTCTATTAGCACTATTCCACCTGCTGCAAAATCTACTTTAGAACCCATTCTTTTTTTCCAATTCTTCTTCTAAGCTAAGCTAACAATATGGTACCAACAACGCTATTAAATGTTTTGGATGAAAAGCCTTTTTTGAAAGAGCTTTCTAATTTGTATGCAAAAAATGGATTTCAAATATATTTAGTCGGAGGCGCNGTAAGAGACGGAATTTTAGGTATTGAAACAAAAGATTTTGACTTTACAACAAACGCTAGTCCTGAAGAATCGATAAACATACTCAATAAAAAAGAGTACAAAACAACTGAAATAGGGAAAGCTTTCGGAACAATAGAAACAACAGTTGAGGACTATTCATTACACATAACAACTTACAGAGAAGATAAATACGAAAANGATTCAAGGAAACCAGAAATTAAAACTTCGGGAGAATTAGAGACAGATCTTAGTAGAAGAGATTTTACAGTTAATGCAATTGCTTACGATATAAATAATAATGAAATCATTGATCCTTATGGNGGGCTTAAAGATCTTTCAGAGGGGTTAATAAGAACACCNGATACTGCAGACATTTCTTTCTCCGATGATCCATTAAGAATGCTCAGNGCNTGNAGATTTATAAGCACCCATGGGTTTNCACCAAATAATGAAGTATTCAAAGCAATATCAAAGAATGTTGAAAGAATAGAAATAGTTAGCACTGAAAGAATAAGAGACGAACTCACAAAACTACTTACAGGAGAAGAACCATCACTAGGACTAAAAGCTTTCGTAGAGAGTGGTTTGAGTAAATTAATAATGCCAGAGTTAAATGAATTAAAAATTGAGGTTGACCCAAANCATCATCATAAAGACGTGTATGAACATACGATGGTTGTTCTTGACAGAGTATCTCCAACACTAGTTTCAAGAATGTCCGCACTTTTACATGACATAGGAAAACCAAANACTAAAGGAATTGAGAATGGAAAAGTCCACTTTAGACACCACGAAGTTGTTGGTGCGAAAATGAGTAAAACAATTCTTAAAAGGCTTAAGTACGACAATGAAACAATNAAGAAAGTAGCACTTTTGGTTGAAAACCATCTTAGGCCCCATACTTTTAAGATGGGCTGGACAGANTCTGCAGTAAGAAGATACATAATTGATGCTGGAGAGTTGATTGAAGAATTAAATGAATTAGTGAGAGCAGACATTACAACAAAGAACAAAGAAAAATATCAAGAAATAAATAAGTATCTAGACGAAATGGAACAAAGGATTAAAGAAGTAACCGAAAAAGAAGAGCTTTCTAAATTAAGACCCCCACTTTCTGGTGATGAGATAATGGATATGTTTGATTTAGANCCAGGTCCTTCTGTTGGAATCATTATGAAAGCCTTATACGAGCAAAGAATCAATGATGGAGAGGTTTCTAAAGACGAGGCAATTAAANTAGCAGAGAAGGTATATAAGAAATTATAAAAAAACCNCCTTATTAATTTCAATATAGTAAAGTTGCCTAGTCTAAAAAATATAAGGAGAAACATGCCTAAGGGCAAAGTTAAATGGTTTAACCAAACTAAAGGTTACGGATTCATCGCTCCAGAAGAGGGAGATAAGGATGTTTTCGTGCATATAACTGCAGTTAGAGACTCTGGAATGCAAAATCTTGAAGAAGATCAAGAAGTAGAGTTTGAACTTGTAGAAAAAGATGGTAAAACTTCAGCTGAAAACCTAAAGTAAGGTTCTAATTACTTAGATCTAAAAATACTACTAGCAATTTTCACTACATATACATTATTCTTATTCAAAGAATGAAGATATCACTAAATAATAGAGAGCGTTTGGCTAATGAAATTGTCAATGGTGCTGNAATAATACATGGAAATAATTCTGTATACAGAAATAATGATGTCGGATATCCTTTCAGGCAAGATTCAAATTTCCATTATTTAACAGAATGGCCCGAACCAGATGCCCATGCCGTAATAGTTATAAAAGATAGCAAACCTGATTTATATATGTTTGTTCAAGATAGAAACTTAGAAATGGAAACATGGGATGGAAAAAGAATTGGTCAAGAAGGTGCTGTTGAAATATACAATGCAAAAGCGGCATTTTCCAATACGGAATACCCAAAAAAACTTTCAAAACTCTTAGAGGGTGTTGAGAATATTTATTGTGATTATTCAAATACAAAATTTCAAGAATACGATCAAAAAGCACTTAGCTTTGCAGTTCCTTACGACCAAAGGGGTTTAGAGTTTAGTAAAGCTACTCTACACGCACTATCACCTATCCTCTCGGAACTTAGATTGATAAAAGACAAGGAAGAGCTTAATTTATTATCCAAAGCTTGTGACATAACTGTTGAAGGACACATAGTTGCTATGAAAACTGCTAAAGCAGGTATGTATGAATATCAAGTCGCAGCAGAGATGGAAAAAACATTTTTTGATTTAGGAGCTGAAAGACTTGGCTACCCATCTATAGTTGCTTCAGGAGATAATGCTTGTATTCTCCACTACTCAACTAATAGAGAAATAATACCTGAAAACTCTTTACTACTTATTGATGCAGCAGGGGAATACGGAATGTACTCGTCTGATGTAACAAGAACATTTCCAGTTAATGGGAAGTTTACTCCTGAGCAGAAAGATGTTTATTTAGAAGTTTTAAAAACTCAGAATATAGGTATTAAAAATGTTACAACTGAGAACACAATGAGAGACATACATCAAATCACCGTTAAATCTATATCTGAATCATTAGTAAATCTAGGACTCGTTCCTATGGGCGTTGACGAAACTATATCTATGATGCACTATTTTGAATATTTCATGCACGGCACAGGCCATTGGCTCGGCCTAGATGTCCATGATGCAGGAAGCACAGAAGTAAACAACGAGCCAAGGAAATTACTTCCTGGAATGGTCACAACAATTGAACCAGGAATTTACATACGTCCCAATAAACCAGTTATAGAGTTCCCTTTACTTGAAAGAGATCCCGTAAAAATTAGAGATAGAAGAAAAGAAATGGGAATGGAAGAAGCAACAAAGTTAGAGCAAGAAGAAATAAAAAATGCTAAAACTGTAAAACATGAAGTTCCACAAAATCTTTTAGGAATAGGAGTAAGAATAGAAGATGATATTGTTTGCACAAATAAAGAACCGATTAACTTAACAGAAGGTGTACCAAAATCAGTTGAAGAAGTAGAAGCAATCTGTACGTAAAAAATGGTTTCTCCAAGATTTATTTATTCGCTTTATGAATCACGTCTTCAAAAGGGGCTTTCAAAAAAAGATCTACCAAAACATATTGGATTAATACATGATGGACATAGAAGGTATGCTCGAAGAGAAAATCTTCTAAGTTACGAAGTTTCATACAAAATAGGAATGGTTAGATTTAAAGAATGTCTTTCATGGTGTGACGAGCTAGGGATAGATTACGTTACCAGTTGGTTGCTATCTAAAGAAAACCTATCAAGACCAGAAGAGGAACTTGAACCATATTTTATAGTTCTAAACGAGCTATTTGAAGAACTAATTATCGACGATCTTGTTGATAATTTTAAAATTCAATTTATTGGAAGCATTGACCTGCTTCCAGATTATCTAAAAGAAACGATAAACAAACTTCAAGAAGTTAGAGCAGGAGGAGAGAAAACAATAACAATAGCTCTTGGCTACGGAGGTAGGCAGGAAATATTAGACGCAATAAAAAGCCTTGTTATTGAAAATAAAGAAAAAGATTTAGAAGAATTAGTAGAAGAGATAAATGATGAGCAGATTAGAGAACACCTATATCTACCCGACGCTCCTGATATTGATTTAATAATTAGAACTAGTGGGGAATCAAGGCTTTCAGGATTTTTACTTTGGCAAAGTGCTTATTCAGAATTTGTTTTTCAGGATGTTTATTGGCCTGAATTTAGAAAGATTGACTTTCTAAGGTGTTTAAGAGAATATATTCAAAGGGAAAGAAGATTTGGAAAATAACTTGCAAACGAAGATTCTGGATTGATTAATATTGATGGATATGAATATCGTAGAATATCTAAACCAACTAAATTTCACAGCTCTTTTCTTAGTTTTTATTATTTCCAAACTACTTATTGAAACCTATTTAAAAATAAGAAATATTAGTTCAATTAATGAAAACAAGGAAACAATACCGGAAAGATTTATAAACGTCGTTACTGAAGAAGAGTACAAAAAATCTATTAATTACAACATTGAAAGAATAAGGTTTTCAATATTAACTTCTGTGTTTGGCGTAGGTGTCTTGTTGTTTTTTACAATTGGTGGAATGCTTAACAATTTAACAGTGTTTGTTCAAGGAGTAACAGCATCAAATGTAATCGGTGCGATATTTCTGGGTCTTCTACTTATTGTCATTGGTGAAATTATAGAAATCCCGCTGGCAGTTTATTCAACATTTCATATTGAAGAAAAGTACGGATTTAATAAAACGACTACAAAAACATTTGTCACTGACTTATTTAAAAATCTTTTAATACAAAGTATTTTCTCTTCGATACTCTATGCAATAGTCATTTCAATAATCGAAAATTTAGGAAACAACTGGTGGATATATGCCTTTATTGCCGTATTTTTACTTCAGGTAATTATCTTTTATATTTATCCAGTTTTAATCCTTCCGTTATTTAATAAATTTGAACCACTCGAAGATGAAAGATTTAAAAAACCCATAGAAAGACTTTTAAAAAAAATTGAATTTAAAGCCAAAGGATTATTTGTTATGGATGGCAGCCTTAGAAGCTCTCATGGCAATGCCTTTTTTACTGGTTTTGGAAATAATAAAAGAATAGTTTTTTATGACACTTTATTAGAAACAATCACACCTGATGAAATGGAATCAATTTTGGGTCACGAGTTAGGACATTACAAACTGGGACATATTAAAAAAACATTAATTAGTTCGATATTTTTCGGTTTTGCTGGTTTTTATATTCTTGGACAAGTTTTTCAGTCTGAAAACTTTTTTTACGGACATGGCCTCGATGAATTAACAATATATGCAAAGTTTCTTTTATTCTATTTAGTAGTAGGGTCCTATACTTTTTTTACTAAACCAATAACTTCATTTATATCAAGGCAGAGAGAATTTTCAGCTGATGATTTTTCAATTCAGTACACAAAGGGTGAAAGCATGATATCCGGCCTACTTAAGCTAAGCAAAGACAATGCGTCAAACCTAACACCGGACCCACTTTACAGTGCTTATTATTATTCACACCCTCCGATTGCAGAAAGAGTTGCGAGCTTAGAAAATAAGTTAAAATAAGTTAAGACATGAGTACTGCAGATGAAATTAAAAAACTAAATGAACTTCTTAGAGATAGAGTAATTACTCAGGAGGAGTTTGACCTACAAAAAGAGAAACTGTTAAATTCTAATTCTTCAACAACCTCTACAGATTGGCTAACTTTATTTTTATTAACTTTTTTCGTGGGAGTTCTCGGAGTTCATAGGTTTTATACTGGAAAAATCGGTACGGGATTTTTAATGTTGATTACTCTAGGAGGTTTTGGTGTTTGGTTTTTGGTTGATTTAATACTTGTTGTAACTGGCCAATTTACAAATAAAGAAGGACAGAAAATCCCAAGAGCTTAATTGTTAAGATCTATCCAGTAAACACCACCAGCTCTTGTTCCAGCATATAAGATTCCATTTTCTTCTGATAATTCAAGAGAGAAAACGCCGAGGTGATTTAAGCCTGCATTGAACTCTTCCCATGTTGTTCCACCATCGGTGCTTTTGTAAACTCCAAAATCTCCTAAGACACCCCTGTTTTCTGATAGTCTAAAATAATCTACAGTCCCCATATAAATATTATTACTATTTCGTGGATCAACAATGATGTCTCCAATGCCAAAAGATGCAGAAAGAATTAATTTTTTCCAGTTTTCTCCTCCATCGGTGCTTTTGTATATTCCGTCATCATCAGTTCCAAGATAGAGTGTTTCGGAGTCATTAGGGTCAACTACCAATACATTAGTTTCTAGGCTATTTAGTCCATTATTAATTTGAGTCCAGCTGTTACCACGATCAGTGCTTTTAAACACTCCTGCTCCATCACCAACTTTGTCTGTATATTCTGTTTCCCCCTGTGTTGTTGCATAAAAGACATTACTGTTATTAGGGTCGATTATTAATTTACTTACATGAACATCTCTTACAAAACCATCATCAGAATTTCTCCAAGATTTTCCGTTATCTTCTGAACCAGTTAACCCCACACCTTCTTTTGCATACTGATCTCCACCACTACCCACAAGGACTTTGAATGGCGCTTCTTTCTCTACAACGATTCCGTGATAGTGACAATTTCCACCTGCATCTTCATCATCACAAAGTTCTGAACTCCCAATAAGTTTCCAAGACTCCCCAGCATTTGTTGATTTATAAACCCCTCCATTAGTTGTTGTAAATATTGTGTCTGGATCTTCAGGGTGAGTTGCTAATTGCATACCGTACCAATTTTTTATACCAAAAGAAGCAAAAACCCAGTTTTTACCTGCATCAGTACTCTTAAAAATTCCTAAATTGTAAGTTGTTGCATACATGGTCCCATCCAAAGCAGTAGCAAGATCCACAACTTCA
>PBPX01000007.1 GCA_002724835.1 Actinomycetota bacterium
TTTACTTCAGCTGCTGGTGCTTCTTCTTTTACTTCAGCTGCTGGTGCTTCTTCTTTTACTTCAGCTGCTGGTGCTTCTTCTATCTCTGGTTCCTTGGAAACAACAGTTGGTTCTGATTCCCCTTTCATTTCAGCCAAAGCTTGTTCTACTGAAATTCCAAGAGCTTTAGCTCTAGCTTCTGCTGATCTTAATAATAAATGTTCTGGAATATCTACCATTTTTAGAGTGGTCCTGAAATTCCGCCGTCTTTTCTGACTCTCCAGAAATGAATTGCCATGAATATCACAATTATGAATGGGAAAAACAGTACATGTAGAACGTAGAATCTCAAAAGTGTTGCAGCAGTTGCTTCTAACCCTGCAAATAAAATAAATTTAATTTGGGCACCAAATACCGGGGTGTACCCCGCCATATTTCCTCCTACTGTTACAGCCCAAATAGCTAATTGATCCCAAGGTAATAAATAGCCTGTAAATGATAAGAATAAGGTTAAGAAAAGAAGTATTACACCAATTACCCAGTTAAATTCACGAGGGGCTTTATAAGCTCCGTGGTAAAACACTCTAGACATATGAAGAAATACGACGAGGACCATTAAGTGTGCTCCCCATCTATGCATATTTCTAACTAGAGATCCAAAAGCCACACTTGTTTGGAGTGCTTGAATATCGACATATGCAAGTTCTCCTGTCGGCCTAAAATAAAACATTAACCAAATTCCTGTGATGGTTAGAACTATGAATAAAAAGAAACTGAGCCCACCTAGGCATAGGGTGTATGAAAGTCTTACTCCATGTCTTTTTACTTTTACAGGGTGTAAATGATAAAGAACATTGTTCATCACAACATATGATCTATTTCTTGGACTATCCGTATAACCTTTTCTGAAAGGTGAGCCCGGCCTGAAGATACTTGACCAGAACGCACTTCCTTTTAAAGAATCTCCAACACCAACTGCTGTGTCTCTCAATTTTTCTCTAAAACTTAGTTTTTGCATTATATAATTCTAAAGCCTTCCATATATATAACCATGTCTGTCATCTCTTGCTCCAGAATCTTCTTCCCATGGGGCAGTGTACAAACCATTCTCAACTGCTTGATCTGCTAGTGATCCAGCAAATTTACCTAAAGAAATTACACCAGTTGGACACCTGTCAATACATAGGGCACAACGAGTACATGCTTCTTCATCAACAACAAAGAACCCAATTGCTCCTTCGCTATCATCTGGTGACTCTACGTTAATTGAATCTTCAATTGCATCGTTTGATAAGTAATGAATACACTTCCACGGACATATATCTACACAGCCCTCGCACAAAATACATTCTGATTCATCAATGTGCAAGAATTGTTTTGGCCTGACTCTTGAGGATACTTTTTCGACCTCAACCATTCCAAGGTTGTATTTCTCTGGAAAATCTGGCATCTCAATTAAAACTTCTGACTTAGCCATCATCACCTGCTTTCACAACTTTCTTTCCATAATCAGAAATTCTTGTTTTTCCTCTTTCCTTAGCATTGTTTAGATCTTGAATTAGGTAACCGCCAATTATAACTGCAACTAAAAACCCTTGAGATATACCAACTTGTATAATGTCTTTTAATGCGCCTAGGCTTAGTGAGATTTCATTCCCTAAAAATAATATTGGAGGGAATTTTATAAACTCTCTTTGGTTTGTCCACTCTAATGGGCCTTGAGATAGGTTAAGCCATTCAGAAGGGAACACTCCAAAAATTAAAGTAAGTTGAATCCAGCTTAATAAAGAAAGATAAGCAGCTCTGGCCCAAGTCATTGGTGTGTCTTGCCATGCTAAGAGAGCGCAACCAAGTAAAAACAATTGACCGGCGCTAAATGCAAGAAACTGCCCTATTGTTTGCATTAACCAGCCCCTTGGCATCCAATTAAAATAATCAATTACTTCCCCTTTTGGAAAACCAGCAAAATGAGCAATTATTACACCAATTGTTATTCCACCAACTCCCATAACAATAAGTGCTGGTGCTATTTTATACCTATGCTTAAAAACAAAATTTATCAAACTATCCTCAAAACCTTATATCTATATTTTA
Organism: Actinomycetota bacterium; assembly: GCA_002724835.1. Taxonomy (GTDB): domain Bacteria; phylum Actinomycetota; class Acidimicrobiia; order Actinomarinales; family Actinomarinaceae; genus Actinomarina. Next base: position 2,074 of record PBPX01000007.1, read on the forward strand.
TCGTGAATCCAATAGATATTATAAATTTTACCAGATAACTTTTTCTATATTTTTGCATATTTCTATATACTATTTTTTTTGAACAACACTAAAGTCAAGTTGTAAATTACTATATATGTATAGATGAAAATAAAACTAGTACCTAAAAACGAACAAGAACTATCAAAAGTTTTTGTTTTTTTTACGCCTTTAATAATTCTTTTGGCAGTAAGTGTAAACCTGTTAAGAGATTTTTATTTTTTATTCTCTGATGCACTACCCCACACACGTATCTTTAATTATGGTGTCTTAGATAAAATTTCAAATCAAACATCTTACAATTTACTTCTTGTTTTTCTTTTTGTGTTTGCAACTATTTACTTACTATCAAAATCAATAGGTAGAAAACTGATCCTTTTTCCTTTGTTCTTCTTATCATGTTTGGGGATTGTCGGTTTCGAATCATTAGATATTTTATTAGGAATAATATTCCCAGATAATCTTATGTTATTGGGCAATTCAACATTTTTATTATTTTTTAAGTTATTAATTATGCTCGGTCTATTAGGTTTAATTTTTCTTAACCTTTTAGCTAAAAAAGAAGCGTCTTTATTTATTAGTAGTCAGTTCCTAATTGGTTCAATGATTTTTTATTCTCTTTCTTTAATAATTTACAGTGGTGACTATGTTGTAATTGCAGATAATTTCTTTATAAACTCTTTATATATTTCCTCTCATATATATGTAGGATTTTCATTTGTATATTTAGGAATTTTGTTTTTCTTAATGACAAAAGGAATCAATGCAACTTTATTTAGTAAGACATTAAGCTCTATAACTTTTTGGGGCTATCTTTTCCTCTTGCCGTGGACTAATTATAAATTTCACTATGGATCAGTTTTGCCTAATTGGATTGAAAATGTTTCTCTATATCTCTCTTTAGGTCTAGCTATTCCACTTTTATCTTTATTAGCTAATTATCTAAAAACAGTATCAACAAGAGATAGTGAAAATTTAGTAATTTATGAACTTGTAAATGTCTCTTTTCTTGTATTTTTTATTACAAATATTTTCCAAATAGTAAGTTCTTTTTCAAATCTCATTCCAATATTAAGTGTTACGAGCTTTGAAGGGGCAATAAGGTATGGGTATGTGTACAGTCTTGTTTTAATTACTATCCCTTTTGTTTATTATCTAATTCCAAGAATATTTGGAAGAGAAATTATTTATACAAAGATGGAAACAGCAAATAGTTTTTTACTAAGATTTGTAATTCTATTAACACTTTTTATTAATGCTATTATCGGAATTAATTCTGGGTATGCGTGGAATGCTGGTGCCAATGCTGGAAATCCGACAATATTTGGAGAAGGATATTTAATTACTTGGTCTCTAATTAGCACTCCTTATTCAATAAACTTATTTTTGTCCCTATTACTTCTTTTAGGAATATTTTTATTCAGCATCACAACAATTAGAGCTATATCTAGTGGACCAATAACAGAAATCGAATCGGTAGAGCTTGTAGAGGAAGATTCTAATGTTTGAAGTATTAGCTGAAATAATTGAATTTATAGCAGGTAGCTGGTGGAAGGGACAAAAAAAGAAACCCGAAGAACCTACTGAGAAAGAAACTAATGAGTGAATTATTAAGTAAAGTAGCTGAAATACTTAAAGCTCCAGAAGAGCTAGTCCAACGTTCTGCTGAAGCAAGAGCTGAAGCATCAGGAAAATCAGTAGATGAAGTCCTTCAATCTTGGGCTGGTGGTGAAGCTATAGAATCTAGCCCTGCAGCTGAAACCCCTGTTGAAGAGGTTGTAGAGGAAGTTGTTGAAGAGGTTGTAGAGGAAACCCCTGTCGAAGAAGCACCAGTTGAGGAAGTTGTTGAAGAAGCTCCTGTTGAAGAGGTTGTAGAGGAAGCTCCTGTTGAAGTTAAAAAAGAAAGTTCTTTTGTTTTCATTTCTGGGGTAATCGCAATCGCTATCTTCACTTACTTTTTTGGTTATTTGCTTCCAAAACAGCAAAGTGAGAATTTAGTTTCTGAGTCGCTTAACAATACCATTGAAGTAAGCAATGAAGAACTAAAGGGTGCTGAAATATATAATCAGCTAAATTGTCAATCATGTCATACACAAAATGTAAGAGTTGTAATTCCTGATTCTCAAAATGGTAAAGTTTTAAAGAATAAATTTGCTGAAGAAGCAGTCATTCAGAATACTGGATTAATAAGGATTGGACCAGATCTCTCAAATTCTGCCTCAAGAGAACCAACAAATAATCCTCAATGGCTTTCAAGATATTTGAAAGATTCTTCATCCGTTAGAGAAAATGTTCCTCATCCAAATTATGATTTTCTCAACCAGCAAGATTTAGATTACTTAATAACTTATTTATTATCTTTAGGAGAATCTAATGAGTGAATTATTAAGTAAAGTAGCTGAAATACTTAAAGCTCCAGAAGAACTAGTCCAACGTTCTGCTGAAGCAAGAGCTGAAGCNTCAGGAAAATCNGTAGATGAAGTNCTTCAATCTTGGGCTGGTGGTGAAGCTATAGAATCTAGTCCTGCAGCTGAAGCTCCAGAAGCTGAAGCACCTGTCGAAGAAGCACCNGNNGAGGAAGTTGTTGAAGAACCTGCTGTTGAAGAGGTTGTAGAGGAAACACCTGTCGAAGAAGCACCTGTTGAAGCCAGTGTGAAGACTGTGGTTAAAAAAGTTTCAGTAATNAATAAGACAATGGGAATNAANTTAAATGCAGAANCTTCACTTCCTGGTTGGTTNAATTTTAGCTTTTTGATTATNCCTCTATTTATTTTAATTGGAATGATAAACACTTCTNCTGCTCAAGAATGTGGTGANAAAGGNATTTTAAATGTAGATAGAAAATCNCAACANACGGTTAATTGNGATGGCAGTCCTTTTGAAGGAACTGGNGTTGCNTCCTCNAATNCTGTTAATTACGTTGCATTGGGACAACANGTNTATTCNGGNGCTGCTGCATGTGCGGGATGTCATGGAGCAAATGGTGGAGGTGGAGTNGGTCCAGCATTTATTGGTGGAGAATTATATACTACTTTCCCNACNTGTTCAGATCATGCNAAATGGATAGAACTTGGTTCTGCTGGNTGGCAATCAGAANTTGGTCCAACATATGGTGCAGAAAATAAAGTCTCTATAGGAGGTATGCCTGGTTTCCAAGGTAAGTTAACTGAGGATGAATTATATGCAGTAGTTGTTTTTGAGAGAGTTGTATTTGGTGGTGGTCAAACTGAAGAAGTTCTAAAAGATTGTGGATTGTTAGAAGAAGAGGCTGAAGAAGAAGTTACTACTGAGGCTATTGGTTCTAATTCTTAAATTCAAATTATTAGTTATGAACTTGAACGAGTAACAAACTCTCCATTTACATTCAAATAAGTTGCAAAAGGTTTAATTGTCATAACTGAACTTTTTTGAGGAACTATAACTGCATACCACTCATCTGAACTTGTAACATAAAATTCAAAACTTTCAGATGAGTTNCCTTCTTCTGGTTTTGGATAATATGGTTGAATATATCCACCTCTTCCGTGCCCATCAAAACCTTTTATATTCTTCCCACTAGAAAGTTCTCCACTGACTCTTTCTTTAGAAAGTATTAACAATACGCTACCTATTGGAAGTTTAATTTTCACCCTTTCACTTCTTCCAGTAATTACNTCGAAATTTAATGAATATAAAATTTGTTTTTGAATTTCAAAATCTCTTGGAGAAAATCTTGAGTTTGTTGATGAAACTGATTTAAAAATACTAATATGTTTACGCTCTTCAGGAGAAACAATTATATTATCTAGAGTAACTCCCCACTCCTCCCATTCATTTAATACTGAGTCATTCATTGCCTCAAAAACTGAACCTAATCTTACGTCTCTTTTNCATTGCGGTGAAAACCAAAGTACTGGNAGCTTTTTTGGAAAAGGTTCAGAACAGAAAAAAACTAGACTTTCAGAATAATCCAAAATCTCTANAGAAACATCTCCTGCCCCGGTNCCTATAAATTCACCACCANAAATATGTAATGGTTCAGAATTAGATGGAAATCCTAAAATACTTTTAATAAGAAAAAATAAGGTCGAAACACCTGTTTCTGTACCAAAATGATTAGTAACTTTTTCACTTCCTTTAATATGAAAAAAACGTACAAATACATTTGGATATTTGTTATGTTGAATCCAAATATCATTTCCACCAGACCCTTNAGANCCAGAAGATTTAAATTCAACTATCTTTCCATCAAAAGGAGCAAAAAAAGGAACNGATTCATTATTGTTATTNGGAGCATCAAAATAATGCTTCATAGAAGTTTCTAAATTTGAAGAATCATTAAAAATATGTCCTGCTTCTGAATTAAATAAACTAATCATTTCAATATCATTTGGNTTTGTAAAATTATGAGTAATCAGATTACTCACATCAATACTGTTGTCCATGTCTGTAAGTCTGAAGTCATTTATAAATTGTATTAACCAAATAGAACCAATTATGGATGCAATAGATATTAAAAATATCTTTAATGTTTTAGTTAATATCTTCAAATTCTTTTTTACTATTGTCTACACAATATGGACAGTAATCATCTATTTTATAATCTGGAGATCTAACTTCTTCTTTTGTTAAAGGCTCCCTNCAGGAGTAACACATTACGTAATCTGTTTCGTTTAACTCTTTATCAACCGCTACTCTGTCATCAAATACAAAGCAATCACCCTCCCAGTGTGAAGCGTCTGTGTCTTTAAAATAATTTAAAATGCCACCTTCAAGCTGTTTNACNTTTTCAAAACCAGACTTAAGCATTACTGCTGAGGCTTTTTCACAGCGAATTCCTCCTGTACAAAACATTACTATTTGTTTTTTCTTGTACTCTTCTGGCAACTTAGAGATAGCATCTGGAAAATCTCTAAAAGATGGTATCTTAAGATCCACCGCATTTTTGAAAGTGCCCACTCTTACCTCATAATCATTTCTTGTATCTAGAACAATAACTTCTTCTTCATTGTCTAACATTTCTTGAAACTCAGTAGGTTTTATATTTGGACCAGTGAATTCAGCAGGTTTAATATTATCCATTCCTAATGAAATAATTTCTTTTTTGAGCCTCACAAGCATTCTTCTAAATGGTTGATAGTCGTTGTATGTAACTTTCAAAGGTATTCCAACAAACCTTTCATCAGATTCTAAAAATTCTAAATATTCATNAATACTTTCTTTACTTCCGGAGAGAGAGAAGTTTATTCCATTTGGACTAAGTAAAATCGTACCCTTAAGGCCTAACTCTTCACAACGGTCTAAAAAAGGGCTCCTCAATTCATCCCTATCAGGTAAATCAATAAATCTATATCCTGCGATGTTAACAACGNTATTATTTTTCATTATTTCTTCTTTATTATATTTTATCGAGTTCTTCAATAAGCTTGTCTTTTTCACCCGGCAACATTGAAACTGTATATTCTTCTGAAGGAAAGCTTCCTTTTACAACATCNTCCTTAAATCCTTTTATAGACTTTCTTCGTTCTTTATCTAACTCTTNCCTTATCGAAGNACCATCACCCCAAGATTTTGCATGTCTAGGNGTTTTCATGCCTGATGTTTCNCCACAAATGTCCTCAAAAAATAAGAATATTACATCTCCTCCTGAGCCTGCTCCAAGAGAATTTATTACAAGTGAAGTGTGCTTTTTTATTTCTATCAATGCATCTTCCGCAACACACTCTACTTCTGCACCAAAAGCACCCGCGTCTTCCAACCTCTTCATGTCTTTTAAAATTTTCATTGCCTCTTCTGCAGTTTTTCCTAAAGTTCTTATCCCACCATATTGTGTTGAAAGAGATGGGACCATTCCAACATGTCCTTGGACTGCAAATCCCTGATTAGATAACATTTCTACTACATCCATGCCTCTAGGAGTAAGTACAGAGTCAGCTCCAGCCATTGCAGCTTTAAATGCTCCTTCTAATATTTCTTCGTTAGTAATATATCTACCTGCAAAAAGAGCAGCTGTAATAAATGTATTTGGTGCCCCACTTCTAACATCTTCGTACCAATCACTTCCTGTAATAATCATGTCTATATCTTGGTCTGCAAGAATTTCAGCTTCTTGCGCATTTTGTGCTGTAACTTGAGTCATTTTTATATCATTGGCTTTATTTTCAATAATGTCTCCAACAGTTAAGTTGCGCTCAACTTGTTCATGTCCAAATGTATAAATTCGTTTCATTNCAATATCCTTTTACCAACACTACAAGNATGATCCATTAGGTTCAATAAAATATTTTCTTAAATAGTTAGAATTACNTTATGAANAGATATATTTTATTAATAATTCTTTTAGTTTCTTGTACTTCTTATAACAATGATTATGAAGCTGAGACGATAATGAAATATAAAAATATTTATACCGAGTTTGAAAATCTTTCCGACAGTCAGATGGAANATAAACTTAAACTGGAATGTAATNTTTTAGAAGATGAAATGCTTGTTCATGTAGATGATGGTTTAACTTTAAATTATTTTCTAGAGTATGAATATTANAAACATAGATTCCAAGGAGGNTCTCCTGAACAGGTTGAAGCTTTATTATTTCCTTTATTCTACCTTTGTGGATTAGACGAGATAATTGAAAAACATTGGGACAGCTTAGAGTATCAAGAAAACAANTACAAAAAAATTGGTGGATAACTAGTTAATATGTTACTTTTGATGTTTCAACTCTTGGATCTGCTACCCCAGACCATGAACCATTGTCATCTTTGCAAATTGCTGAAATTGGTCCAAAACTTGACTGNAAAGAGTCCTTGATTTTTATTTTNTGGCCTTTTTCTTTTAAGTCTTTAATTGTTTCTTCTTCCACGCCTGGTTCATAAATTAATTTTGATTCACTATTTTCGTCAAAGTAATCAATAGCCCACCTGCTTTGATTCATAGCCTCNTCTAAAGATGAGCTTTGAAGAAGTAAAGGAAGGATAAACTGACTTAATAATTGTGGTTGATATCTACCTCCCCTTGTTCCAATAACCATATCTAGCTTTCCATCTTTACTCCATATAGTTGGAGAAAGNGTGTGTAGCGGCTTTCTTAGTGGTGAGATTTTATTTGGATGATTTTCAATTAAATTAAATCCNGCACCTCTATTATGAAGGAAGAAACCCAAGTCTGATACACCTATTGTGCTTCCTATTCCATGAAAATTTGATTGAATTAAAGAAACTGCATTTCCATCTTCATCTTTTACAGCCATGTAAGCTGTTCCGCCACCAAGTTTTTCTGGAGATTGAAAAGGTGTTGTTTGATTGGGATTAATTTCTGAAACCTTTGATTCTATATATTCGATACTAAGCCCNATAAATGAATCTATCTTGTTCCCATAATCGTAAGTAATGTGATCCCTATCTGCTGCAAGAGATCTGTAACATTCAATTAATAAATGAGGATTCATCTCCTTACTTGAATCTGTAATTATTTCATAAGCTTTTAGAGTTGCAAGAGTTAAATAACTTTGTGTGTGTGGTGGGGTTACCCATCCAGTTTTTCCATAAATGTCTATACCTAATGGTGAAATCCAACTTGAATTAAAATTATTTATATCTTCAATTGTTAATGTGTTATTTGTAGCTTTAGATATTGCCTCTCCTATATCTCCCTCATAAAAAATATTTGGACCATTCTCAGCAATAAGAGATAAGGTTTTACCAAGTTTTTCTCTTGTTACTATATTTCCAGTTTGAACAGGCTCTCCCTCTAAGTAGAAACTTTCAGATGAATCTTGTTTAATAAGTGCTTCTTTATGGTGGGTTAAGCTTTGATTTAGTTCATGAGTAATTTCAAACCCTTCATTGCAAATCTTTATTGCTTCTTCAAATAAAATCTTAAAATCAAGCTTTCCAAATTTTTTATGCATCTCTGCCCAGCCTTTAACAGCTCCGGGAACAGTTACTGTAGCTTCATGATTAAGAGGTAATGATTCAAGATTTGAAAAATCTATATCAACTACATTTGTTCCAGCATAACCAGAAGAATCTAAGCAGTATGGCTTGTCTTCTCCATCTTTCCAGATTAGTGCAAAAAGATCTCCCCCTATCCCACATGTTTCAGGCGCAACAACACCTTGAACAATATTGACAGCTATTGCAGCGTCTATTGCATTACCACCTAGTTTAAATATTTTTTCACCAGCCCCTGAAGATAGATGATGTGGAGAAACAATAACACTATTAGACATATTTTATATTTTAAATAAAGAATCAAAAAAACGCACTATGAAAAATTCACAGTGCGTTTTAATAATTTATTAATAGATTTATAGATTTTTATAAGCTTGCCATGAGCCAAAAGTTATTAACAACATAGCAGGAACCCAACCAATATCAAGAGATTCAGGAATTGAAGTACCTAGAGCAAATGCACCACCATCAAGTAAGCACATTATTGCAAATATTCCAAAACCCACTCTTCCCCAGGATGGAAGTTTTTCTTTCCCATATTTGAATATGCAGTAAAACCAACCTACATCCAATAAACCAGTGTTATATTCAATTTCAAGAGCGCCTCCGGAAGCAGCTTCTACTGCTGCAAACCAGGCACCAATCAAAGCAAGATAGTAAAATAAATCTGTCCATTTTGGAGGACTGCTATCTTCAATAAGTTTCTTTGAGTAATAAATCAATACAATTAATGCAAAACTCATCACCATCCAAGGCAGCATAAGTATTTGCTCTGAAACTACAATTATTTCAAACCAAAATGGCATTGCAACCAACATAGTTACTCCTGTTAATAGAGATGCATTTGATGCAAGTTTTTTTTCTGTTTCTGTCATTTATCTCCTTTGACTAATAAACAAATTNTATCAATAATTATTTATGAAAACTTTGATGANTAATAAATATAGTCAAGCAATATAAGATATTTAAAAAAAATTTCACTTTGTTTCTTTTCATAAATTAATTAATATTTTTTTATGCTTCCTGTAATATATTTTCACTTTTTCCTAATTATCTTTGCTGTTGTATTATTTTATTTGGTTTTATAAATGGCAAAAAAAGAAAAAAAGCAAAGAATAGTTGGCTGGAAAGAGAATGTTGCTCTACCTGATCTAAAAATTAAACAAGTAATTGCAAAAATTGATACAGGTGCAAACGTTGGCGCAATCCATGCCGCAGATATAAAAATAAAGAAAAAAAACAAAGTTGAATATGTTCATTTCAAAGTTATGAAAAGAAATAATACAGTAAAAAAAGCATCGGCTAAGCTTGCTGGTTATAAAAGAATCAGAAGTTCTGATGGAGACGTAGAAAAAAGACCGTATATTAAAACAGAACTTTTAATGGACGGAATTACAAAAAATATTGAACTAACTTTAGCTGATAGAGCATCAATGGATTACACAATGTTAATCGGTAGAAAAGCATTGGGGAGAAGATGGATGGTTAAACCATCAAATAGTTTTTTAACTAAACCNANTAAAAAAAATGGTAAAAAATGAAGATAGGAATCCTTTCTCAAGATATTAGACTTTACTCTACAAAAAGACTTTTCGAGACGGCAAAAAAAAGAGGTCATGACGCTCAGGTTGTAAGTTACCTTAGATGCTATATGAGTATTGCAAAAGGAAAGCCAAGAATTTATCAAGCTGGCAATGAATTAAATTTTGATTCAGTAATTCCAAGNATTGCTGCTTNTTGGACATTCTATGGAGCAGCAGTTGTAAGACAATTTGAGCTCATNGGTTCTCTCTCAGCAAACTCCTCTGCTTCAATAAATAGGTCTAGAGATAAACTAAGAGCATTACAACTAATTGGAAATACTGGTGTTGATATGCCAGTTACAGGATATGTTCATTTCTCAAGAGATGTTGAAGCTGTATTAAGAACAGTTGGAGAACCTCCTTTTGTAATTAAATTACTCGAGGGCACACAAGGTAGAGGGGTTGTTCTTACAGAAACAATGGACGCTGCTATAAGTGTTATTGAGACCATGAAAAAAATTGATGCCAACATTNTGGTTCAAGANTTTATTTCAGAAGCTAANGGTCAAGACATAAGGGCAATTGTTGTTGGAGATAAAGTTGTTGCTTCTATGAAAAGAACAGCAAAACCAGGAGAATTTAGATCAAACGTTCATCTAGGTGGAAAAGCAGAAAACTATGAAATAACACCTCAAGAAGAAGAGAGNGCGGTTAGGGCAGCTAAGGTTTTAGGTCTTCATGTAGCAGGTGTTGACTTGATCCAATCAGAAAGGGGTCCTTTGGTTTTAGAGGTTAATTCTTCACCTGGACTTGAAGGCATTGAAACTGCTTCCNAAATAGATGTTGCTGGAAAAATAATTGAATATCTAGAAGAAAAAATTCAGACTAGAGATACATCTAAACCAATGGATATTTAACTAGAAATATAATTTTTTATAATTTTTGTTTTTCCAATAATCCCTTCATCAAGNACTTTGTCTTGATATAGAACTACAGGAACTCTTAATAGGTACTCTTGATAGCCATCTTCAACATTGATTTCTTGAATATTAAAAAAATACTTCAATAAGTTAATTTTCTTCATCCCTTTATCACACAATTCACAGTTTTCAGTAACAACTACATTTAAGGTCTTCATTTATCTAAGATGGTTTCATGAGGCCGTGGACTTTAGTATTTGTTGTTTTGCTTGCATTGATAATTCTTGTTTCAGCCTCTATTGCTTTAAGATTCATTTAAATTGAAAAGTTAATTTTTGCACCATCTTTAATATTTAAAATACTAGATGCATTTTTATTAGTTGCAAAAAGAGAGACCATACCCCAAGAATCGGTAATTAAACCGACTTCACCTAAATATTCTCCCTGGTAGTTGTCAACCCATGTTGTCTTCATCTCATCATTGCCAATCTTTATATTTATAACATCCCCTATTGACTTCTTTAATCCACTCAATTCTTCTGGAGATATATTTGTCTGACAATTTCCATAATGATCAACCCAGAGTATTTCGCCTTTTATTTCATTATCCNTTACTTCTGTCAAAGGTATTAAATATTGATTTANATTTGATAAATCTAGTTCTGAACCAAACTCTTCAATAGNGAGCTGACCTGANGCATAGCCTGCNGCAAAAGGTGANAAGACGTCACGTGCATGAAAAGTGTTTCCTTCACTTGGAATAATCCAGTTTTCNTTTTCTAATAAAAATCCTCTCTGAGCTCCACCTACTGTTGCGCAAGCTAAATTCAATAAGCCGTTATCTGGACCAATCATAACTCCCCAGTCTGTTTCTATTGCAATCGGCTTTCTTTCTGTCCCTACTCCTGGATCAACAACTGCTAAAAGAACACCTTGTGGAATATATTGAATAGCTCTCATTAAAAGTAAGCTACCTTGTTTAATATTCTGAGGTGGTATTCCATGGGATATATCATTAATTTTTATATCAGGATCTATTCTGTTGATAACACCCTTTACAATCCCAACTGAGCCATCTTCTAAACCAAAGTCAGAAGCAAAAGATATAATTTTTTTCGACATGTAATGAGTATAAAATGTTCAAGTTTTATTAAATAGTGTTAATGTGTAATGAGGGAGTTTTTATGAAAAAACTAATTTATATTCTATTATCTTTTGTCTTTATAGTTTTAGGCGCAGGTGGTTGGTATTTTTCTGGTCTTATATATGAGGGAGGATTGAATCCTGAATTCCCAGATACAGATGAAATAGGTACTGCTGAAGATAGAATTTTAGTTTCTTCTATAGATGAAAATACTATAACACTAAATGTTGAGGAAGAATTATGGGGAGTCTTATTAGAAAAAGGAATATATGGAGTAAGAGGCCAAAACGGAGATGCTGTAGTCGGTGAAATTATTAGTTCTCAAAATAATATTGTTAAAAGAGAGCTAATAAAATTAACTGGAACTTTAGTTCCTGGTGACAAAGTTAACGGTACAAATCTTGTCACTATAGATGAAGCTGGATCATATAGAATACTTGGAACTTCAAGTTGGTCTGGCCAAGCATCAGAGGGAGTTTATACACCTGAATCGGTCTCAAATTTAGATTATGAAATAATTTCTTACACGTCTAATTTAGGAGAATTTCCATCTTACTTAACTACTGAAGGAGATAAAGGAATCGTAATTTTTGTTCATGGGTTTAGAGGAGATTATTCAAGAGAAGTTTTTGCTTTAATGCGTTCTGGAGATCTTAATGATTTAGGCTACAGGTCTATGATTATCTCTTATAGAAATGATCGGGGGGTACCTAAAGATCCATCAGGTATTTACCAATATGGAACAACTGAATGGAATGATATAGATGGGGCTATAAATGAAGCACTTAAATACACAGATAAAGTAATACTTTTTGGAACAAGTGGTGGCGGTGGTCCTATATCATCATGGCTTGAAAATGTTGGAGATAAAAATAAAGTAAGTGGAATAATCTATGAAGCCCCAGTTATAAGCTTTTGGGAAAGTGTGGAAGTAAATGGTGGAGCAAGGTTCCCTTGGCTACCAACTCAGCTATTTAGCTATTTTAAATTAGTTACTGAAATTAGATATGGGGTTGACTTTAGTGCAATGGACTTTAGAGAAGCAGTAATAGAATCGGATATTCCAGTTCTATTGTTTCATGGTGATGATGATGAATGGGTACCTGTTGAAATGTCAGATTATATTGCCTCAATGAGGTCAACAAATCTAACATATGTAAGGTATGAGAATGTTGGCCATGTAACTTCTTGGAATGCAGATCCAGCAAGATATGTAAAAGAGCTATCTACCTTTCTTGACTCACTAGATTAAAGATTCGTAAAGATTATTTAATTCTTTTGTGGTGTTTTTCCAATCATACTTTTTAGCACTGTTTATTGCGCTTTTTGAAATATAATCAGCAAACTTATCGTCATTGAGTATTTTTAATATAAATTCATTTAAGTATGGGTCCTTAAAAGATTCGGCAATATAGCCATTGATATTGTTGTCAATAATCTCTTTAAGAGAACCTTGATTGATACTGATTACTGGTACGCCTACTGAATGTGCTTCAATGGCAACAAGGCCAAATGTTTCATACTCTGAAGTGTGGATTAATAACTTTGACCTATTCAGTAATTCCCTAATCTTACTTTGAGGCAGGTTTCCTAAAAATTCTATATGTGATTCTAAATCTAAGTCCTTTACAATTTCTTTAAGTTCTACAAAATAATCATCTCCTGAATTGCCGCTAGGGCCTCCAATAAAGTAACATTTAAAATCATTGTTAATTTCTCTAAAAGAACTTAAAAACTCTATAGCCTCTAACTGTCTTTTTTGTTTTTGTATCCTACCTATTGATAAAAAAATATTTTCTTTTGAAAGATTTGGGTCTGGTGAAAATAAGTTTTCATCAACACCGGGCTTTATTAGTTTTATCTTTTTTTTATCAATTTTGTAACTTTCTGAAAGTAAAATATTTTCATAATTTGTAGATGCAGTTACAAAGTTTGAAGAGGTCATTACTATTTTTTCGCAATCTGTTCGTTCATTGTTATAACCTTCAAGAAAAACTCCTAAACTGTGAGATGTAAATATATAGGGTATATTAAATTTACCTGAAATATCTTTTGCAACTAAACCAGACAACCAATAGTGACTATGGATTACATCAAAATTANTTAGCTCAAAAGTTTCTTCTAGCTTTTTCTGAAATTCAATTAAATATAGTTCTTTATCATCCATAGGAAGATCNGGATCAAATAAATTTAAAGAATAAAACTCTAGATTTTCATTTTTAAAGTTTTCAGCTTTTTCAGCTGTTACTACTGTCACATTGTGTTTATTAGATAAATGTTTTGAAATTTGCTGAACATAAACGTTGAGTCCTCCTCCATCATTTATTCCTAACGATGAATAAGGAGAGGTATGATAAGAAATTTGTAATATGTTCATATTATAATTTCTGCATCATAAAGCTGTATAGCTNAACCGCCTAAATCTAATTTATATCTGTCATTACCTTTGAGGAAATCGAAAAACTCTTTTTTCTCTTTTATCATTTTTTGAATAATTAAATCAATAAGCACTATTCCAGGATTTATAGAGTCAAATTGGCTATTTTTTGTTGAATTATATAAATAACAACCTTTTCTATTTTCATAAACAAAAGCAGATGAAATTAAAAGGTTTTGACTTTCAATGAAATATATTTTCCAGCCTTTAATGCTTAATAAGCTNCGAAAAAATAACTCAACATCTTTATTCATAAAACTTCCTTTTTCTCCATAAGAAAGCTTGTGTTGTTCTACGAATTTATTAAAAATTTCTAACTCATTGCTACTTTGAAGATTTATTTCTCCTAGTTGTGTAGAAAATTTAGATTTTTTTCTTTTAAGTTCATGCCTTTTCTTTTTCCCTAGGTTATTGAGATATAAATCATAGTTTGCTGGTAGGTTCAAACTTATTGAACGGTCACTTTTTTTAATAATTATATCTTTGCATTGTTTACTTTTTAAGAGAACTCTTACTTGTTCATAGCTTAAAGAGTCTAATTGCAAAGTAGCTATTTTACGTTTCTGCAACTCCTTCTGAGTAGTCTTTAAACTTGGTCGATAATCAACATAATCACGATTCCCTATGTTATAAAGAACCCCGCCATCTATAAAATAACCTTTCTTATATACTTCAAAATTATTTTGTTTACTAAGATTTTTTACTAGTTCTAAAAATTTATTATCCGTAAATGGAGATTTGTTTATTTGTTTTGATTCCACTTAATTAGAATAAACCATTAATGATATTTAGTGAATCTACAAAATATAACGAAAATAGAAATGCAANNAAATAATCATAGAGGTATATTTCATTAGTAAGTTCTGAGATATGTTCAAATTCATATCTTATTTTTAATATTAAGAAATTCACAAATACAGTAGAAAGAGCTGTACTTACAGATCCTAAAATTATATAGATAAATTGAAAATCATAAAAACTTGTTATTCCAATCATTACNACTAAAACAGCGAAGAAGTTAAANAAATANTGGAAGTTACTAAATTGAACNTTAAGAAATGTCGCAATNGTTTTTAAGAAAAATAATGATAAAAACAAATAGACTATGTANTTCAAATTTTCAAAAAAAGCTTCAGACATAATAAATGAAACAATTGTAAATGAAAAAATAGTTGAGAATACTGTATTTCCAATTTTTGAAANACTCAAATCTTGGAATAAAACCATTACGACAGATAGAACNAACAGAGAAATATAAAATAAATTTATTACTGACTCTAATATTTCANNTTCAGNAAATATAACTGGAANGAAGGTAAGNCCAATAAAAATAANNGTNAATAAATATTCGTTAGTGTCAATTCTAAGTTGACCCGTTAACATTTCTAATTGCCATACAAGTACTAATCCAACTAAAGCAGCAATGAGCAGTGGAGTGTTTCTTAGAAGTAACCCAGCAAAAATTGAAAAAGTTAAAATAATTTGAACAAATCTTAATTGTGTCTGAAACATTAATCCTCGCGAAAATTTTACCTATATAAGCTTGAAAATTAAAGCTATTTGTAATATAGTTACTAAACACTACATTTAGTATTAATAATCTT
>PBPX01000047.1 GCA_002724835.1 Actinomycetota bacterium
CCATTATGAGGGTTTCGATGTAACCGAGATCACCGAGGTCCATCACTCTGACTTCAGCAGCCCCACAACAACCATTTGGGGACATGACGGCGAACCAAAAGAGTCAATGGAGGGAGTGTACAATCTCACCTTCTTGTACTGGGTCGCTGATAAAGCTGGTCTTGAGGTAGACACACCTTACGGGGGTAGAGGGTCTAACGCTCGCCACATAGTTAAACAACTTGTTGAGTGGAGCGGTGCAGATCCAGATGCCACAAGATGACCCGCAACTAGAAGCCAAGATCTTGGACTTCTGGTATGCGACTATTCGGCTGGAGCAAGCAGCAAAGGGTTGCGCTGACTTGTTCCAGTCGATTGTCATGCCCGAGGCAGCCTTGGACAGAGTTTATGAACGTGCCACTTACCTCCATGCCCTTGGGGGTAATGCAGAAATAGCTAGAGAAGCAGTATCAAAATATATAGGTCCTAACAGGACACACTATTTCGTGGAAATTCCACAGAAAGAAGAAGAAGGAAATGAGTAGCAAAATACAACCATTAGACGCACAGCACATGCGATTCGCAGAATCGGCATGGCACAACTTAGGGAAGGTAGGAGAAATCGACCACGCCGAATCACTTTCGGCGCTGGACTGGGCTGATGCATATTTGGATGCACCATTCTTTATGCACGAAGCAGAGAACCCAATGTACGAACCAGAGTTCCATGAGTTTGAGAACGCTAGGACTGTAATCCTTAAGCATTACCCTGTGGCCCACGGCCACCACACACCTAGGTACAAGCTGGTGCAGCATTCGTTCTTGACCAGAGAACTGCTTCCCAAGCTGATTGACGCTGGATTGGTTCAATCTATCGAATCCATAGGTACTTACAGCAACGGTGAGGCTGCGTTTGTGTCAGTCCGTTTACCTAACGACATCAAGATTGACGGCTATTCGGAGATCCATAACGTCATCAACTTGACCAATGGCTACGACAAGTTGCCGTTGTCCCTAACAAATAGTTTGGGGATTGTTGTCTGTGCTAACACGATGCAGACCAATGTCTTGAATGTACCCTCATGGCATACCTTTAAGCACATAGGCACGCCTGCCGAGTTGATGAGCGAGGCTGTGTCTGAGCTAGTCAAGCGATACTACTTGGGAACTGAGTATTCCAATCGGGTTCAGCGCCTGCTTGATAAAAAGTTTGTTGACGCTGAGTTCGACAAACTCATTAGGCAAGTTATTGGTGACCAACCAAACAAATACAAGGTCCATGATGATGGGCCAAGGGTTACACGAGCGTGGACTGAGTGGGACAATAAGCGCAACCAGATGCAGTGGCGCTATCAAGAGGATCCCAACAACACCCACATTATCGGGACTGCTTGGGGGGCTCTTATGGCTGTGCAGGCGTATGAGCAGAAGGATCTGCGAGTAAGTAAGGCCAGTGGGTCTAAGAATGAGCGCCATCACCGCAATGTTGTGATGGGCAAGTTACCTCTGACCGAGAAGGCTGTGCAGGCTCTGGAAGTTAAGCACATCTTGGCAGGAGTGTAGATCTGTGGAAATTCCACAGAAAGACAAGGAGGGCCAATGGGTCAATTAACTGACGAGCAGAATGAGATCTTGCTTGAGCTATTCGATACCGTCCATGACTCGATGCACATGATGAGACTCATGGCTCAGTCGATGGAAGAAGCAGTGGTGGAAACGGAACACTGCTTGTTGATGGCGTTGAGGGCTCTAAATGCAGAGGACGAACTCTTTCGCAAGCCCACAATTTGTTCAGATAATGTAATTAAATTCCCAGAAGGAGGGAGAAATGAATGAGGTTACAGAGTCCAATGGGTACCCCATTATTCACAAGGTACCGATAGGTAATGATCCTGGCTGGTTCAGGATCATGGTGCAGCGCCCTAAGGAGCGATGCCCATTCCCTGAAGCTCCGTATGTCGTAGCGGTGAAAGACTTCAACCGACTCGACTACGACGGATGGGCCTATGCCGTGTCGTATGACCTAAGTTTTGAAGCAGCAGTCGAACTGCTCAACAAGTAAAGGATAACTCATGGAGTACTTTTCTATAGACCCACCAGATGATCCCTATGCGGACATGACTGAAGAGGAATATGACGAGATGATGGAAGCTCGTGAAATTGCTGAGTCATTGTATTGGGATAGAAAAATAGATGAGGCCAGAGGGAACTAGATGAACGTCTGGCTGGCTATTTGGCGTATTCTGGACTTCGCTTCTTTCGTGGAAATTCCACAGGAACAAGTTCAGATCGCTGAATCTGTTTGCTCGTATGAATGGGAGGACAGCGACTGTGTGGAGGCTCTGGGGATTGTTTGGTGTGAATCGCTAGGTAATCCTCGGGTCTACAACGGTGTTGACCACGGCCATTTTCAAGTAAATGAATTTTACTGGGCAAATGTTTTTGGTAAGAAAACTTGGGCTAAGCGGTATGACATATCAACCAATACGGCGATGGCTCATCACATTTACAACACTAAAGGAGCTTGGAGGCTCTGGACCTGTGGAAGGAAGTAATGATTACTAAAACTTGTTACAACGAAGAGTGCTCTCAGGAGAACCCTCAGCCACTCACCAATTTCCATAAACAATCAACAGGCAAACTCGGCGTACGTTCACGCTGTCGTACCTGCCACAATCAAGCCATGCGTGACTACGAACGCAAACGGGGACCTGAATGGCGCAGAAAGAAAACTTTGCACCGATACGGGATAACTCCCCAAGACTATGACCGCATGTTTAGGGAACAGGAAGGTAAGTGCAAAATATGTGAAAAAATTCCACAAGAGCGACACAGCAGAGATAGGCATCTCGTGGTAGACCATTGCCATACTACGCAGGCCGTAAGGGGCCTTCTCTGTCACTCGTGTAACCGAGCACTTGGAATGTTTAACGATGACCCTAAAGTGCTAGATAAAGCCGCAGCTTATTTGAGGAGTGCATGACATGAAACATGATTGCCAAGGCAATCCTTCGCTCACCAATTACGGTAGAGGGTGCCGTTGCGACTTATGTCGCTCTGCCAAATCCCTCTACGAACAAGAACGAAGGGATAAAGCAAGAAAGTATAAAGCTGAGAACCCAGATAAGACACCTCCGAAAAAACCAGCAGGGAAACGAGACAACCCCGTTGTCTATGCTGATGCGTTTACAAGAGGAGAAATATTGAGAGCAAGAGGAATGGCATGAGCGAAGAAGAACCAGCTTGGGTGCAGCGCAAAGGTTTCACCGCTGTAACTGAGATGGAGCTTGAAATGTTTTCTGAAATCGCAGAGAACAATTCAGCATGGAACATAGATAGCCCTGCACACTTGCGCTACCTAGATAGGTTGTGTTGGGTGTGGGAGAATCAACTTAAAGTTCTCAGATACCTGAGGCGACAAACAATGCTTGACCTATACCACGGAGGCTTCACGAAAGCCGAAGCTGGCAAGTTCATTAACCTCAAACGAACCAGAGCGCATGAACTGATAGAACAAGCGTCAGAAGAAAGATTACAGAGACAGACACCATTCTGATCCAGCTAATCTGTGGAAATTCCACAGCCCCCACCTTCGGGTGGGGGTCTTTTTTTTGTTTTCTTTTTCCCGCGAGTTGTTTTTCTGTAATCTTACCTGTAGGCTTCGGGGGAACCCCTTCAGGGGGTTCCCCCGAAACTAGATCTAGGGAGATGCCCTAGGCGTGACTTCTCCCCGCGTCTAGGGCATCACCCATAAACGCAGGGAGAAGCGTGGAAATCAAACTACGGCAAAGCTGGATAAATACTTTCCTCCGCTGCCCCGAGCAAGCACGCCAAGAGCGACTGGGGCTGGTCAAGCAGAAAGAAACCTCCGACCTACTCAGAGGCAACGCAGTCCATTACGCTATCGAACAGGCAGGGCTCGAACAACTTCACTCTCAAACCACTGTCGGCCTAGATGTGCTGTGGGACATGGTGGACGAATATCTCTCCGCCCATTCTGTCCTTGTCGAAGTTTGGCGACAGCCCTACGAAACGGTTGTCGATGTTTGTAGAGCCAACATCAAAGTTTGGCACGACGAGGTATGGCCTCAACTAACGCCAAGTG
Source organism: Actinomycetota bacterium (assembly GCA_002724835.1). Taxonomy (GTDB): domain Bacteria; phylum Actinomycetota; class Acidimicrobiia; order Actinomarinales; family Actinomarinaceae; genus Actinomarina. Next base: position 4,085 of record PBPX01000047.1, read on the forward strand.
CCGTGGAGCGCACCTTCACCAAAGAGATAGGAACACGCGACGGTGTAACCTTGACCCTCACAGGAACCGCTGACTGGGAAGATGAGTCTGGGGAACTGTGGGACTGGAAGAACCCATCACGCTTCTATGAGCCTTGGGAGAAGAAACGCTGGGACATTCAATCCCACGCCTACTGCTGGGCTTTGGACGCAGACAAATTCAACTTAGCTGTTTTCGCTAACGGCCAGTACCAACACATCCCGATAGAACGCACCCAAGAACACATCGACGCTTTCATCGAAATGTGCTGGTCCATCGTTCCGCTAATGACAGCAAACATCGAACCTTGGCCCATGAACTGGCAAGGCTGGCACTGCTCACCCAAATGGTGTCCCGTGTGGCAGGCAGGCGAATGCCGTGGCAAGCACCTCGGGGAGAAGCCGTGGTGAGCGAGGTTCACTATCTGCTAGTTTGTGCCGTGGGCCGTTTCTGGTATGATTCTCAAAGATCTGTTGGAAAAAGACATCCAAAGGGAGGATGAAATATGACAGACAATGCAAAAATTACGGTGAGTTTCACTCAAAAGGTGAGCGAAGCCCCGTATGAAACAGCGGACTATTCGCTCTCCATAGAGCGAACTGTCCCCGAGTCAATGGGCGAGGAAGGCATCATGGCTGAAGCCACTTCCCTGTTCGCTGACGTGAAGAATGAGGTGCTTAAGCAAGCAGGGCAGGAAGTTGACCTTTCCCCTGATGGCGTGGTGATGCGTCGCTTGAAAAGCGGCGTTTCCAGGCCTGACGGTGATAAGCCCACCTCATCTGAGGAAGCCCCTGCGAGTAGCGCTCCAGTACGACCGAAAGCTTCCGCTCCAGCAGGAGGGAAAGTAACTGGCCGTGTCTACAAGCGTGTACCCTTGTGCGTCGGCAAACAAGCCGACATTCGTCAAGCAGGATGGAACCTTATAGCGTTCCAACCACCAGAATGGCAAGACGAAAACGGTGAAGTAATCGAAGTGTACAAAGTCAAAGAAAAGGCTGATGGCACGACAGATAAAACAAACCGTGGCACGAACTATCCAAACTTTTCCATTGGTAAAGATGCTCTTGCACGCCTCGGGTTCGACGTGAAGCAAGACTTCGGAATGTGGGTAAATGATGGGGACAGCAATGTGCCTCTCACCGTATTCGACCAAGCCGCAGGCGAAACGCAAGCGGATGCGGTTGAGTGGGATTGGGTATCCCGCCGTCAGGATCTCCACAGCTAAATGGAAACCCAGGGAGAAGCCGTAGAGCTTTCCGAGGCCGAGGTCGATGCCCGTTTAGCGGGTGTCGATCTCGACCTACTGGGAGAGCAACAATA
>PBPX01000048.1 GCA_002724835.1 Actinomycetota bacterium
TGAAGTTCTTTAATATTTGTTTCGGTTAAATTATATTTATTTAAACCACCATCATTAAAATTCTTGTCACTTAAAATTTGTAAAAATTGTACACCAGATGATGCGTCTATTCCTAATAAACCTGCATACTTTTTAACCAAATCATCTAGTTCATCTAAAGTAGCTTTATCTACATTATCTGAACTTAAGCTATAATCTACCATTAATCCTCATCAAACATATCTTCTAATAATTCTTTATCGTCTCTATAAAACTTTAGCATAAGACTTGTCCATACATGCCAAAAATCAGGATATTCTGCTATAATGTCCTGTGCTATTTGATTCATAAGTATTCGCATAAATCTAGCTTCTGGCTTCTCTGATTCTAACCACCAAGTTTTAGTTTTACTAGGTGATATTTGCATTGAGTATTTTTCAAATTCTTCCCATTGTTCTAACATTGCAACAAAGCCTTTGCCTGTTTCTTGTTCCATAATTAATTCATTACCAGGCCATACTCTTCTCATTTCATTAAATATATCTTTAATACTTACAGAACCAGGTAATCCCCAATCATCTTCTTGGAAACCTTCTTTAGCAAGTATTAAGTTATTTCTAAATTGTCTTTTAAGCATAGTTGCTTGTAATGTAGGTAAATCTGCTGCGTCAATCATATTTTTATAATTTGTATATGCAAAGTAACCTAATGTGTCATTAACTTTTCTTCTAAACTGGTCAGGTGTTAATTGTGTTTTATCAGGTTGTAAATCCCAAGAAGCTCTTTCTCCAGCTGGATTATCAGGCAATATTAAGAATGCAGATAATTCTGCTTCTTTTAATACTTCTCTATTATCATATCTCCACTTTAATGATTTTTGTGTATAGTTTTGTCTACCAGTATCTGATACTTTAGCTGGTGCAGTTAAATATCCATGCTCCATACCATATGTTTCTAAAAACTGCATAGCAGCTTCAGCATCATTACCATCATTATCTCTTAATATATTTCTATATTCATCTGCTAACACCTGTGCATTCCACATAGTTCCTTGTTTATCTTCTATGTAGTAAGTAGGAGTAAATCCTGTAGGTAATATAAATTGTGCTAATGCTTGTACAGCAAATAAATTTTTAGCTTTGCCTTTAGAATATTCTAAATATGCTTCATCAAGTACTCTTAAAAATTGATAATATTCTTGAGAATACTCTTCAGCATCTGCTAATAGTTCCCAATCTTTATCTACTTTAGTTAAATATTTATCCATTTTGCCAGCATCATACAATCTTCTTGGTTCGCCAATAACAGAACCATATCTAAATATAGATATAGTTGCAGCAGCTCTCATTTGAGCAAACTCACTTTTTTCTATATTGATATCATCATTTGCATCTGGCCCTACATATGCCCAAAATTTCTTTAACCAAGGAGATAATGGAAGAATTTCTCTTATAGTTTCTGGAGGTAAGAAACCACCAAATAAAAATTCTTTCATTTCTGGTTCCCAACCTTCAATAGGTATAAGTTTGTCTAAAGCAAATCCTACAGCTGGGTTAGGGCCTGGTACAAAACCTTGACCTAACAAGTTAATACCAGATAAATATGCTTTAGCAGCTATATCTACTTTACGTGTTTGTCCATTTTCATCTGTATATGTTTCTTTACCATAAACTAATCTTGATAGAAATGGAGCAAATGGATACACAAACATCTTTTCATTTTCTCTACCAGGTTGTGGATTATTTGTAATCCAACCTTCAGTACCATATCCGCCAATCTTAAATGTCTCACCACCCCTAACAGCTACTTGTGCTTGTCTCATCATGTATGGTTTGTTTGATAGTAACTTGCCCCATGTAGTTGCAACCTCAAACCAAATTTCAGGGAATGGGAATATGTTTCTTGTTATATCAGATATAAGATGTCGTTTAGATGCATCATACAATAAATCTTTAGTACCAGCTAATCCAAATGCTTTTGATGTATTATTAGCTATTTCATAAGTCATAGCACCTTTAGCAACAGGCATAGTTTTATTTAATTCTTTCATTTCATCAATAACAGCTTTAGGAATGTTTAATGTTTCAGCTTCTTTAATAAATCTTTTTCTTGCGTCTTTATTAAAGTTTGCCCAGTTGTCTGTTATATACATATAACGATATTGTTTAAATACTGTTGCTCTATTTAAATAAGCTATTGGTTTAGTCATTAATGTATTAAATGCTGTATCAACAAATGCATCCCAAGCTTGGCCTATTTTAGTTTGATTATCTGCACTATCATCAATAGCTTTTACATAACCTAAATCTAAATCTAAACCTTTTCTTTTTTGTCCTTTTGTAATATAAGATTCTTGTAATATATCTGAAAATTTTTCTAATTCTCTTTTAGTTAAACCAGGTGCTTTAAAACTAACATCTTTACCTTTTACATTATCAAGTAATTTTCCTTCATAAATAAATCTTCTTAAATCTTGATTACCTAAATTATCAGATGATGCATTTATATTAAATCTATATTTTGTATCAGGTAAATCTCCTCCACCACCTTTAGTTATTTTTACATAATGAACACCTTCTTCAACTTTTCCACCTGTTTTAAGTCTTATACGTGCTTCAACAGATTGTAAGTATTGGTCAATTACTTTTGGATTATTAGTAATTCCTTTCCATCTTCCACCACCCCAATCAGCTAAATCTCGTCTAGCTGCAGCACCTTCTTTAGAAAATATCCAAGCAGTTAATTCATCAGAACCATAACCAAATTGTGCTACTTTCCTAGATATTAAATCATTTCTTAATTGTAATAATTCCATTCTTACTCCATCAACATACTTTTTAATATCAGTATCAGTTTTTTTACGCATAATATAATTCATGCCTTTAATTCTTCTTTGTTCTCTACCTTGCATACCAGCTAAATTAAATGTTTTTTGTGTAGCTTCTAAATATTCATAACTATCCATTAACCTTATAGCATCAACATTTTCATCTGCCCATTTCATATAAGCTTGTTCTTTAGTTAATCCTTCATCTAACCATTTTTTTAATTTTCCAGATTTAAATACTTCATCTATTTGAGCTGATTCTCTAGCTAAATTTCTAGCTTTTTTACCTGAAGTAACCCATTGAATATAATGTATAGGATGGTTAAAAAATCCATCAAGGCCTGCAGCAACTACACGCATTTGTTCTTCCATAAATACCCTTGTAAAGAAAGCACCTCTTAAAAGTACAAATGGTTTAAATAATTTTCTTGTATAAAAATCAGCAAGCAATGTAAAAGCATCTTCGTTTAATTTACTTGTTCCTATATATCCATTTGCATATGGATTAGGTGAATCTATGTCATCATAAAAATGATAATTATATTTTATCCACCTTCCAATATTTTTAAGATTTTCTGTTGAAGCTTTAAACATACTGTCAGCATTTTCTAATTCATTCCAAGCATTACCATATGCACGTCTAATTAATCTGTAATCTATAAATGGTTGTATATTATCTGCAAATTCAGAAAACAAATGAGCTGAACCTATATCAATACCGTATGTCTCACCTTTATAATCTTGCCAAATCATTCTTTCAGTTTTGGTATATTTATTTCCTATATGAGGCATAGATATAGCTTCATCTGCATAACCAGCTACAAAGTATGCAGTAGCTTGTTCCATTGTAGTATTGTACATTTTTGCAAAAGCTCTCATAACTGGTTGCCATTGTCCACCTAATACTCTTACTCTATTTACATCTCTTACGTTTTGGTCAAACATAAATTTAGAAACTTGTCGTTTTTTTCTAAAATCTATTTTCCAAAATTCTTTTGTTATTTTTGCCATTTCATCTATTGAATAACCAACTGTTTGTAAATGTGAAACTAATTGGTCATAAGCTGCATTTTTATTTAAACCTTTAATTCCAAAATCTGGTACTGCACTCATTAAACTTCTAAAGTATGGGTCTGAGTTATTATAAAAAGCAGATGAAAAACCTAAATATCTTTCAAATTCTGGACCTGACTTAACATCAGTAATACCTATTTTGTTTAATGCTTCTTGTAATCTTTCTTTTATAAGTTTTGTTTCTGTTTGTATTGATTGAGGACCTATAATAAGTTCATCTGTAGATTTAGGCCTTACTAATTTTATTTGTGGCTTTGCAAATCCTTGCCCTTTAGTAAATGTTCTAACAGCACCTATAGCTTTAATAGGAGCGCCAGGTAATGCTTTTAATCCAGCAAGTCCTGCTCCTAATGTTCTTGTAGTTACTCTAGCTGGTATTCTTAATGCACTTCCTAAATATCCACCAATACTTCTAAATGCAGCATCTTCTTTACCTAATACAGAATAAGTTTTTTTAGCAACTCTTTGCATTACTGTTGGGTCTGGTAAATTACCTAATTTTTTAGCTTTGTATGCATTTTCAATTAATATTTTATTTGTTAAAAATGAAGCACCTTTAGGTAACATTTTGTTAGGTAAATAATCTCTTGGTATTTTACCTCCTACATAAACACCTTCATCTATTAATTTACCAAATGTATCTTTAACTCCATCAACACCTTTATTTTGTGCAACACGAATTAATTTTTGTCTTGTACTCGGTTGTAAATTTTTATAAACAGGATTTGTATCCATTAATGTTCTTGCTGTATCTGCATTTTTTGCAACTTCATCAACTAAAGGTTTATAAATTCTTTCAATCATAAAAGGCCTGTTAAGCATTTCATCTTTAGTTTCTCTAAATATTTTAGGCATTACATTATTAGCTAAATATTTTTTCTTAACAGTTCTTTCAACTTGACTAGCTTTTCTTTTGTTTCTATAACCTTTCCATATTCCTACATGGTCAAGAACATCTTCAGCAGTATCACCAGGTTTAGTACCGTCTATTTTTGGTCCTATATCATCAAGTATTTGTTTTGAATCATCTAGTGGTGAGTTATTTGAAACTTTACCTGCTCTATTAATATCAATTATTTTTGTTGATTCATCTAATAAAGGATTAATTTGTCTTAAGTTTCTAAATGCTTTTCCTATTTGTCCTATACCTTTAGCACCAAAATATTCCTCAATAGCCATTGCACCAAAGTCTATGCTTCCAGATAAAAAGTTATATGCACCTGAACCTGGTTTAGTAAATAAAGAAGCTTGATACCTTCCAGGAGAAAATAATATTCTTTGTTGGTCTTCATTGTCATATACAGATTTTTGTTGAAATGCCCAACCACCTTTTCCATATTTTGTATTTGAAGTAAATGAAGCAGTTAAACCAGAAGATTTTCTACCTGCAAAAAAATGTATTCTTGTAGGATTATCTAAACTTGTATAATGTTGTTCACCATTTTCATCATAAGCTTTTAATGGTCTACCTACTTTGCTATAAAATAAATCTTTAGCTTGTTGTTCTGAATAACCATATTCAGTAATTAATTCTTGATATCTTGGGTCATTTTCTGGTTTTAATGTCTCCATACGCATCCAGTGGTCCCTATTAAAGTTAATAGGATTACCTGCGTACATTTCTTTCCACATAGCTCTAAATACAGTTTCGCCACCCATTTTGTGAGCTTCTTTAAACATATCAACATACTTGTTAAGTGTTCCTTTTATATCTAGTTTTTCACCTATACCAGATACTTGTGTAAAACTTACATCAATTGCTAATGCGTCTTGTGCTTCTTGTTTTGTAGCACCATCTTTAATCTTTTTGTCATAAAGTATTAAATCTCTTAGATAAGCTTGTGACCTACCTACAGGCATTCCTCCCCATAGTGCAGGTACAAATCCACCTAATCCACCAGCCCATTTACCTCTTAAACCAAAGTTTTGCCATAAAGCATCATAAGCTTGTGCAGCCCAAACACCATATTGTATATCTCCTGGTTTAGCTCCACCTTGTGATAATCCCATAGTCCAAAAATCAATTGGTTTAATATGCATATTATTTTCAAAATCACCACCATTTTTATAATGGTCTTCAGTTAATTTATCCCATAACTCTGATTGTTCTTGAACATTAGATAAAGAAACTTCTTCTACAATATCTTGTACAGCTTCGTTTTGTGCTGCATTAGGTACAGTAAAAGCAATTTCTTTAGCTAACGTTTTAGGTAATGCTGGATAAGCAGTTGTAGTATCAATTAAGTTATCTGCTATAGCTTCTCCTTCAGGAGTTTTAAATATTTGTTGCCAGACTTTATATTGTTTATTTAAGGATTCTATTGCAAATAATGCATCCCTTTCCATAAAAGGGTCTTGAAAAAGGAAACCCATTAAACGCTCCTAGTATTTATTAACTCCGCTATAACTGGGTGTGGGTTAACAGAATACAAAGCTGCAAGAATAATATCGGTTTCATCTTCTAATTGGTCAACAGGTCCAGTTCCTGGTCCGAAAGCAGCTCCTTGACTAATAGGTTCTTGTGGTCTTTCTGTTGGAGCAAAAACATTAGGTCTTGCTGGTTGGTCCATTGGAAATGGAGCATTAGCTCCTCCTGAATCTCCTAATGGAGCAGCAGCTTGTTGTGCAAGTAATTGTGTTTGTTGTCCATATGGCATATCAGGTATTCTAACTTCTGGTTGTTTCCCATCAGTTCTCTGACTTAATGCACCTGGACCACTAACAGCAGCTGGTTGTGATGGCTTTCTGTATCCACCTCTACCTCTTTTTTTAGCCATAGTAATCATCCTTTATCATTATTATTATTCCTGGAGCAGGATTGATAATTGTAAATGCTTGGTTTCTAAAAGGGTCAAACAAGTTAACTTCTTCTTCATCCATTTCATCAACAATACCAAAATTGCTTTCGATTATATTCCAAAAATTAAGTTCTGTATCTTCCATATCCATTACATACCACCGCCTAAAGCTTGAGCTACGCTTGGTGGGCCTGCTTGTTCTTGCATCATTTGTTGTTCTATTACTGCTTGCTCTGCAGGTGGTAATTGTGGTTCTTGTGGTGTGTAAAACATCTTAAGTATATCTGTCATTTCACCTGGATATTCATAAATAGCTATAACAGCCATAGTTGCAGCCATATCACCTTGAGCTGACCTAGCTAATACAGATTCAAATAAAACATTTTCAGCTTTATTTTTTCTAATACGTTCTTGTACTTTAGCTATATTATCAAGACCATCAATATTATCTTGTAACGTTTCTGTGTCTATAACACCAGCTTGTAACAATTGCAAACCAGTAACAATTTTTTGTGGTTCATCAAATCCGGCCATAACACCATAAACACGTCTTGTTCTATATTCACCTGCAATATCTGATAATGGTGCATAATTTTCAGAGAAACTTGTACCTGCGTAAAAACCTGTTATAGGTTTTTTTTGTAATTCTGGGAATTGTGCAGCTAATAAAGTATCCATCTCTAATCTTTTAGCATCCATTTGTTGCAAACCGTGTTTAACTATTTCTCTATATTCATTAATCATTAATGACATAGTGCTATTTAATTCTGATAAACCTGCTCCTGTAACAAATGAATTAGGTGATTGGCTATCGTCAGTAACTGGATAACCACCTACCATACGCAGTTGTCTTTCTAATCTATCTACTTGTTGAAATAATTGATAAGGTATATTGTTTTGTGGTTTAGAAACTTGTGTACCTGGTGCTAAATAGTTAACAGCAAATCTACCTTTTCTGTATTGGCCTGATTCTAATTCACCAGATATGTTTGTTTCTGTAAATACTGAGTCTTCCATAGCTATAGCTGACATAATATTTATTTTTGCCATCATAGCCATAAGGCCTATTACGTGGTCGTATTGTCCTTTGAGTTCATCAAAAGCTAATCGTTTCATAAATATAAATGGAGTACCAGACAAGAAGTTTGGAATAAAATCTAAAATCATATTTTTTTCTGGGAATACTACATAAGTACCACCTACGTCATAGTATTCAATAATTCTTACGCCTTGTCCTGTATTATCTTCCCAATTAGATTGTCTATCAGTTTCATATTGTTGTCCTACACCACCAGGTCCATATGATGCTTCATTAGTTTCTGATTCATCAGGATTTAAAATTTCTTTTGCAAATTCAGGATACAATTGTGCAAGTTTATATCTAGGTACTCTTCTTAGTACTGCAAGTTCTCGTGGTTGTTGGTCAGGGCCAAAGTTCCCTGGGAAAGTATCGTACGGGTCACGGAGTTCTGCCGTAGGATATATATAACCATTTTTATCTGTGCGTGTCGTTATTATCCAGGCGCAGTATCCGTAACCTGGCAACCATCTAGCTGCCTGTCCTAATTGTAGCGAAAGATTTTGTTTCTCGTCATAACTTGTAACAATTCTTTCTAACTTCTCTGCTCTGAATTTAGCTCTGTCAGATGTATTATGATTTAATATATCTACACGAACTTGTGGTATACCTGAAATCTTTTGTGCAAGTCGGTCAATACCTGACTGCAACATGTTTGGAGCTGGTAATAAATCAGCATCTGATGATTCCATTTTTTCACCAAGCAATGCTTTCATACCTTCAACTCCACCATTCAAAATTGCTTTAATTCTAGCTTTTTGAACTTGTCTTTCTTTTGACGGTTTGCCATTAACTAATTGAGTAGCATTATCAACTATCTCTCTATAATTCTTAATATCTAAATTTTCTATCCCCATGGTGCCTCATTATACTCTGTATATCCAAAATCTGTGTAACTAGCCTCATAATCTAGTCCCATGCCTGCGAGTTGTTCCTTATTCATTCTTCGGAAGACTTTCATAGGAAACCCCCCTGCCATAACTATATCAGTTTTTTCTTTGTTTCGCTGAGAAACTGGCTTTCCATCAAAATAAAGTAACTGTTGTCTATAGGCATTAACTTTAGCTTGTGATTCAGAATCTCCAACAGGTAAGTGTATTTTTTGGTTTTCAAATAATCCAGCCATTGAACCAACACCGTACATAGGGTCATGCTTATTATTTCCAGTTACATGTCCTTGCATTGTTATACCACCTCTTAAAACAAATTCTTTTATTTTATCATCTTGTCTAATAGCTGTTTGAAATCCATTTTCTTCAATAATCCAATGTTGTAAATCATATTTGTGTAACCAATCAGACATAATCTGTAAAGCATGCTTCACTCCCCCACCTTGTCTATTCTCTATATCAATTAAGAAAAGTTCACCTCTAGGTGCATTAATGCCCCATAGTACAGCTGCTTGATAACCAGAAGAAGCAGGGTCAAGTCCAGCAACTAAATATAAGTTGCCTGGTACCTGCCCAATAACTAAGTCAGGCCTCATACATTGGTCAATCATATTCATTGTGAATATCTGTGTACCTTCAACAAAGGCCTGATTGTAATAAACCATTTCAAATATTTTTCTACCACCTGTAGTTTCTGCTGCTTGCATTCTTGTATTAAGCCATTTAAAAGTTCTTTTGCCTGGCCATAACATACATTCAACATGTTCATCTACTTCATGGTCTGGTATTTGACAATCAAGATTATGTGCTGTTTCAACTATTTGGTCAAATGAATCATTAGCTAAAAGATGATGATATAAATCATCTGAGTGTTGTCTTGAACCTATTACAACTACAGCAGTATGTTCCTCTTTTCTTGAAGATAAAGTTGTTGTCCACCATTGCCTAGTATTTTCTCTTGCACCAGGTTGCATTGTTGTTTGGTGGTCCTCAATGTCGTCTGCAATTATTAAGTCACAGTCTCTTGATAAGATTTTGCCACCTTTACCTACAGCAACCATTGTTGGTGATTTAATACCTGGTACTGTTCTAGTACCTACAGTAAATTGATTCTGTGACCACATCTTACCTGACCTATTATCTGGTTTAAACTTTTTCCCAGGTGCGCAAAAATCTTCTTGAAGTCTTTCATTATCATCAAGATGTTCTAATACTGCTGATACAGCATTCTTTGCAATGTCCTCATTTCCACCTACCCACATTATCCTTATGTTTGGGTTTTTCATTATCTGATACACAGCAAAATGTATTAATAATTCTGTTTTGCCATGTCTAGGAGGACTTAATATAATTAATTCTTTACCCCCCTCTATAGCATCTATAATATTATTTATCCAGTTTTTATGAAAATCAGCAGTCTCATATTTTTCGCCCGTTTCTGTAGCAAAATATCTATTGCGGAAGCTCGAAAAATTCTTTAAACTTGCTTTAGTTTCGTCTGATATCTCCCAATCTTCTGCAGCTACTTCGTTCTTAACATCTATTTTGTATGCTGCTGCCATTCTGGATACTGTGGCACTGGTGGTGCCTAAAGCTTGCGCTATCTCACCCACAGTAAGGGTGCCTGCTGCGAGTTCCTCCCCGTATTTTTCTTTAAATTCGTCATAAAAATTACCCCTACGTACACTTGTTGAATCCCCTGAATCTGATTTAATTTTTTTATTAATAGGTTTTTCTTTAATTTCACCATTCTGGGATTGCGCCCAGGTTCTTTTATTACATGTGGTACTACAAAACTTCCTCTGTTTGCCTTTTAGACGCTTCTTACAACCGCTTCCAGCGCATATAACTCGGGTACTTTTTTCTGGCATAAAGACTAAACCATTTTAGATTGTTGCATAGATAGAATTATATGCTATATTCTTAAATTATACAAACATTGAAGGCTAGTAAATAGTCACAAGTGAAGGTGCCATCGGGAGGCAGAAAGCTTAGAATCGGTAATACGATACAGTAGGAACACAAACTAAGTACTCAAGAACTTTAGAAAAACTTCAATAATNATAAGGACTTATACAGTAGCCCGCTACGCTCAAAATAACTCCCCTTACTTACGTACGCAAGTTACCAGCATATTTTTTATTAGATACGTTTAAATAACAAGGACCTTAAGTTGAGATGTGTAGGTCAAAGGCTTANATGTAGTAGTGTAAGACAAAATGAACTAAAAAGTCTATCATATGTTCCAAAGTAAGGACATACTTTATAGTATAAAAAGAAGTCGTTGTTCAGCACCCTACTTTCTTTAAATGGGGGTATATCTTTCATTATGGATAATTTAATAATACTTTATGAAAGGAGTTAATATGAATTGTCAACTTTGTGATAAAGCTATCGAATTAAATGATGATGGTAAGCCAATGGGTAGATTTCCAATGGTTAAATCTTGGAGTAAATCCGATGATGGTAAATTTACGCCATCATTTCGTAGCTTAAATATACATAGAAATTGTGTCTTAGATTTGTTAGAAAGTAAGGGTGTAAGCCTTAGACCTTTAGTTTAGNCACAGAGAACTTGAGGGTTAGTGTAAAAGCTAGCCCTTGAGTTTTTTTTGTAGCTTGATTGGTAGCAAAATAAAGACGAAATAAAGTAGTCTTTCCCCGGCTTTCTCGTTCGTCTTGTCGGGGATATATCTTTCCCTTTGGATTATTTTATTATTTATTTGAAAGGAGTAAATAATGAGAGTATATGAATTAAAACAATATATAAGTGCATTTGATAATTATTTTAAAGATGATTGGAATGATGCAGATGAAATGCCTAATAATTATGTAGAAGTTATTAAATTATGTAATGATTTGATGATGGATGATAAAGCANAAGGAAATTATTAGTAGATAGTTTGATGGGCTTGAGAGGAGTTCGCCATTTAATATATGGTTTAAAGCAACCAAAGTCCATCGAAGTATTTATTAAGGAGGTAATAAATATGTGTCCAAATTGTAAACGAGAACATAAGCATAAAGTTTTAGATGGAACTTTGTGTAATGAATGTTGGGATATAAGTTTTAGCGTTCCACTTTCCCCTTGGGTTAGTTGGCCCGCTAATAAAAATAAGGATAGTATGAAAGGAGCTACGATGTTAGCAAATTATCCAAGTTCACTAGATAATGTGAACACAATTGTTGCAACCGGTGCGTTGACAACATTAACNAGAGATGGAAATCCAACNGTTGGAGTTTCATCNAAAACAGGAGATAAATTTATGAATGGTCTTAAATTTATCTTTGATGGTAGAGATAATAAGCAAGCAAGTTTAAATTGTGTTGCTTATGGAGAGGAATTAGTTAATCAAATTAATGAATTTCTCAAAGCTAATCATACTGAAGGTAAAGTAAGACCTTTTGGTAGATTAATGGTTGAATGTAAAGTTCAAGCAAATAATTATGAGAAGAATGGCGTAACTCAATATAAAAATGAGTTAGTCATTAAGAACATATGGAATGCACCTACCAAAGGTGAAGACAATTTTACTTACGAAGAGGAGTAAGTAATAACATAGTTGAGGGTGTCTAGCAATAGATACCCTTAGCTATTTTTTAAAAGGNATACCTAGAATAATGCAAAATATAGACGATATTGACATACAACCATGCATAAGAAGTGGCTATTGTTGNAACAAAGCACCTTGCTATTTTGGAGAAGTAACTAGTGATACTAACCCTAGTTGTAAATTCCTAGAAGGTAACAGCCCAGGCAATTACAAGTGTGGTAAGTATGACGAGATTGTAGCAGGTATGCCAGAAAATAATGCTGAGTTTGAACCAGCATTTGGTGCAGGTTGTAGTAGTGCATTAAATCCGGTAAGATTAAAGATGAAAGGAATAGTATGAATTGTCAAAGATGTAAAGATAAATATGGTTTTAGAGATAGCCATTCTATAATACAAATTANTATAGATAATAATTTTCCAATTGACTTATGTAATAAACATAAAAGTTTTAAACCTAATAAAGCAATAGTATGGTTACAACATAAGTATGCAATACATTGGACACATCCTAGATATTATATGAGAATTAAAGGATGTTCATATAAGCAAGGTAAATTAGAATATTATAAATTTAAATATTGGCAAAAAGCAACATACTTGAAATAAAAAATAATGCGTAGATATGAGCAAAATAAAGACGATGTTTTGCTTCGGCCTACTTTCCTTTTGGGCTAGTTAGGCCTTACGAAATATAGATTGGAGAAAAAATGGAAGATGAAGTAACAAGTTATAGTGCAGGTGCAATTATGGATTATATTCCTAGTATGTTGCAAAGACACGCAATAACTGATGTAGTAGTACATCCAGGACCTAACAAAGAGAATGAACGAGGCGGTGTTAGTTTTACAGTAACTGTAAATGACATTGGCTTAAGATGGAAAGTCATACATAATTGGGGAGATTTATTTACAGTTTTATATACATCACCTAATAATGAGTATCACGAAGACCTACCATATACAGAAGAAATGGATGCAAGTTCTTTTGTAGCTACTATGGAACAATTAACAAATTATATGATTGATAGTCAAATGGAGGAAGAGTAATGAATACTAAACAACTCAACCAAGAAATAANTGAATGGCTTAAAAGAGGTAGTTCACTTGATGATTATTTTAATTATAAAATATCTATAGGAGAAGAAAGCGATTTATATGAGGAGGAAGAGTAATGAGTGCAGAATTACAAACATTAAGTATTGGATTAACCACTTTTGTAATATTGTGGTTGCTTCATAGCACTACTGATATAGCTATATTAGTAGGATTAAAAAAGGAGAANAATAATGGATAAAGAATTAGTGGATTTATGGAAAGCTATTGAAGGCTTAAGTAATTCATTACAAAATGTAACAAGTGCGTTGGAAACAATAACAGAATTTAACAAAACAGTGGTTCATAAGTTGGCTGAATTAGAAAGCAGGTAACACGCACAAGCTAGCTACCTATAGTATATTATTTATCTTCCCCGATTGATATACGTATGCACTGTAGGTAGCTTAGTGTCTATTAGTAAGAGTACGAAACACGGCCCTGTTGCTGTACGACTGAACGTAGGCACTAAGCTATCTATATAGCTAGTAACACATAATCGAACCGAAGGGAGTGAAGAAACTGCTTCGTCAATGGAAGGCTGAGGTCCCCATTGTATATTTTATTAGTACTTTAAAGAATATAAACACAGTAGGTTCAAAGTAACCTTAAGTTTGTCTTAGGGGGTAAGTAATATGACGATATTGCTGGTTGTGTGTTACAAGGTGTATAGAAAGGAATAATATGTTTAAAAAACCAAACATATTTAAATGGATATCTTGGAAAATTAAAGATATTCAACACGAAAGAGAAATAGATAGAACACTTAAAGCATTACATAATGAAGCAATGAAACCTTATCACGAAATATGTGGTTCAGTATTAATCACAGACTTTCTTAAAGATGAGGGATTTTGTAAAGAATGTAATGAATTTGTNAGGGTATTCTAATGAGTAACCCATACGAATGTAGTGTATATAAATGCGACACATCCACTAAACATAAGTGGTATTTCGCAGATATATATAAAGAAAAAGTATATCAAGTAGTTTGCGGATTTCATTACGCAGACTGGAAGGAGAGAAATGCCAAATTGGACAAGTAATGATATAACAATAAAAGGTGAAGCTGAACAGCTTAATGAACTGCTTAGCGTCATACAAAATAATGACGAAACAATACGGTTAATAAATATTAATCCAGTTCCAGAAATATTTTCTGGTTTACATTCTGGTAGTAGAACTATTAATGGTAAAAAGTATTCGTTATGGCTTGAACCGGAAGGTAAAGAAGCTATTGGATTAGATGAGAATGAAGTATCAAAAATTATGAAACTAACTGGTGCATCAGATGTTATTGATTGGCAATACAAAAACTGGGGTACTAAATGGGGCGATTGTGATACACACTTAGTAAAAAAACAAAAGTATGAATTACATATATATTTTGAAAGTGCATGGGGAGAACCATTCTTATTATTAGATGACATTGCTAATAAATTCAATGTAAGTATTGAAAATATATGGCAAGTAGAATTTGAAGAAAGTCCTACTAAATCTGTATATCCATTAAATCCATTAGAACGAATGGAGATTGACAATACATATGCTAAATCATTAGATGATAACAAAGCAAAAATTGAAGAAATGTTTAAAAATAAACAAGTTGAAATAGAAACAGGTTCATTTGATGATTTCTTTAATAAATCTGAGGAGGAATAATGGCTACTATGGATGATGTTATTGGGTATTTACANTGTCGTGATTGCGCATCTGATAAACCAGAAGACTTATCACCTAGACAATATATACATATTGAAATAGGTATTACACAAGACAATATATTGGTTGTCAATTGTGTACGATGTGAAAAAATAGTTGGAACATTACCTTTACGTAACAATTTAGTTAATGATTTAAATCTTAATGGCGAAAGTTGTGAGTGTTGTGAGTTGTAAANATGGCATATCTAGGTATGCAAAAGATGTAACAGAACAAGACGAACTAATAACTATAGGTCACAAAAGTATACCAATAATACAAATATCACGTGCATTTGGTAAAACAACTATCACATATGGTAGTGAAGATAAACCTACACAAAGAGTATTTCGTAATATGGACAATGTAGTTGTTAATGAAAAGGTATATAAAAATAATTTAAAGGTCTCAAGCAAAGGAGGTAAGTTGGAGTGATGAGTATAAAAAATATCCACGAACATAAAGACTTACTGAATGGTAAGAGAAAGGAGGTCGTATGAGCGACCTACCAATAACACCTAAAGTTGGCATGACTTTAAGTGAACTACCTACCCAGAGGAAATTTGGGCCTAAAAGAAGGCACGATTTCTATGATAAGGGCTGGGATAGAATGATGATGGACGCACCTAATCAATGGGTATGTCTCAGAGTCAAAACAATGCAGTCTGGTTATTTCTGGACAATAGCTAAAGAATACAATGCTAAGTTTGGACACTTGGGCTTTGAATTTAAAGCTATGTCTTTAGATGGTCAGAGAACTTTGTGGGGTAAATACACTACAAAGTAAATTAGACGGGCTGGTTTTTCCTTACGGGTCATTCCAGCCCTACTAATTAACAACAGAGAGGAGGAAAAGTGTCAGACTTAGATGATAAATTACAGTCATTAGAAAAAGTGCAACTTATTCAAATTATTAAGTGGTCGCTTGCTGATACACATAACGCAGCTAATCAATATCAAGGACTTGATGAACGAGTTAAAGGTTGGTGTGCAATGTTACACGAAGCAATCATTTATCAAATAGATAAAGCATACAATAAACTAGTTAAAGGAGAGGAACAATGAGTGAATTATTATCACAAAAAATTGATGAGCCTAATCAGGAGCAACATAAATACGAAGTAAATGTTGCATACCATCAAGATGATAAACATTTACAACATATTCAAGAANCATCTAATTTAGCTTGGGCTGATTTAACAGACAACAGAATTGTTGTTTTTACATATAATGTTATAGCTAACAATATGCAATCAGCTATTAACAGTGCTATTAGATTAGATAATCAACGTAAAATGGAGACAGGTGCTACATGGCCTAGCCTATTTTCACAATGGGAAGAGATGTCAGGTATGAAACTTNATGATGATATGTTAGAAAAAATGTATTTCTTTNTAATGGATAAAAACCATTTTGCTGATTGGTTTAATGCCCAGCCAACTACAGTATCTGCTGTATTATTGGATAACAAATCAATGGTACATCGAGATATGGAAAATCAGTTCATTAAAAGTAGTGAACATTTCATAGAAGATGTTGCTAATTGGGCTAATAAAGGTTCCAAAGAGGAGGAATAATGGGTATTGTAAATNACAATATCTCAAGAGAAGAACCACCAGCTGCTGGTGCAAGTAGAAGTGGTAAACAACCAACACTACTTACAGATAAGAAAGTAGAAACTTTATTATCTACACCAGAAGTATGGTATTTAATTGGTGAAACTGATACTTGGATATCAGGTGTTAAACGCAATATAGAAAGTATGAAACAAAGAAATATTGCACACTTGTTAAACAAGGGTAAGTTCGAGATTAAACAACGTAAAAAAGATAATGGAAATATAGGTATTTATTGTAGATATATGCCTTTTAAACCATTTTAATATGAAAGGAGACAACAATATGGATTGTTGGAAGTTGGTAGCAAACGCTATCGGAAACGCAGATAGAATATTGTTATACGGTCCACCAGGTACAGGTAAAACATATGCTGCTGCAACAAATAAAATNGGTTATAACACAGAAGGTGACCCTAATGTGTATCAAATAACAATGACAGAAGATACAGCAAGTGCAAACTTAGAAGGATTTTATAAACCAAATTCTTCTGGTGGATTTGAATGGCACGATGGTATTGCAATACAAGCTTGGCGTAAAGGTGCAAGGTTAGTAGTTAATGAAATTGACCACGCATCACCTGACGCAATGACTTTCTTGCACGCTATTATGGATGACAAACAAATTGCACAATTGACATTAAATAATGACAATAAAGAAACTGTACGACCTAAAGCAGGTTTTACTGTTATTGCAACCACTAACTCAGACCCAGATAGTNTGCCTATGGCATTGAAAGATAGATTCCCAGTAAAAATATTGGTTGATGAAATTCACCCAGCTGCATTGGAAATCTTTCCTAAGTCATGGCATAAAATTATACAAGACACATCCTTGACAGAGGATATTGATATAAGATTATCAATAAGAAGTTGGAAAGAGTTCTTTGATTTAACAGCTAAAGGCGTTAAGAAAAAGACTGCAGCTTACTTAGTNTTTGGTTCACGTGGTGAAGAACTACTTGACGCAATTATACTTGCTGATGAAGCAAATATAGATGAGTTAGGTAAGACTAATGAAGAGGAATAATAGCGTAAACGCACCTTTCCCAGAAATAGTATCAGGTAAACCAGATTGGAAAATCTTTGANGATGCAGANCAACCTAGAACATCNAATNTATCTAAAGAAATGCACGTTCCATTGGATAATGAATGTGAAAGTTGTGGTATAAACCATAGTAAATTAATACGTAGACATGAACTTGGACACGTTAAATGGTCACCACAAACTATTGGTAAGTTAGGGCCTAATGAAGATTCACAATCTGTAGAAGTATGTGAAGAAGTTAGGATTAACTACTTACTTATGATAAAAGGTTTACCAATTGATGATTGGTGTATGTGTGAAAACAAAGTCGAATTAATGGTACATAAAGCTATTTATGAGTTATCAGAATACGAAATAATATGTATGTTAATGGCTATGATGTGGCATATACCAGATAAAGATGAACAAAAACATTATTATTGGTGGAATCGTGGACCTAACAATCCAGAATTTGAATTGTTTAGTAAAATAGCAACTCAATTATGTGACCCTAAACATCACGAATTAACTGGATATAGAAAGGCACAATTACGATGGGCAATAACTAAAGCTGAAGAGTTTTACAAACGTATTTGTCAAAATCGTGGTTCATATACTAGTCAAATAAGTTATCGCAAAGTACGTAATGTAGCTAAAGAACTACATAAATTACGTGATGATTTTAATGAACGTCCTAAAGATGAGGAAGTTTATGAATCTATACGTAAAGCTAAAGAAGCAGAGAAAAATAAATCTGCACGTAATCGTAATAGTGGTAATGAAGCTGAAGGTAAAGGTGATGCTGATGATAATATGACATTAGAAGAATCACAATTACACAGTAAGCATTCAATGTTAGACCTTATGAAAGGTGCTGATATAAACTACATGCCAGATATTAATGATATGACAGGTAGATGGGGTAAGATGGATATCTATACACCAGAACTTAATGTTAATNTACAAGGTAAAATNAAAGGTGGTAGAGAATACAGACCTATGGATTACGGTGTTAATCCTAAATATATGAATCGTTGGTGTGTTGATAAGAAAGTCTTTAAACAAAGACAACGTACTTATGGAGGTACAATTCTTATTGATGCGTCTGGTTCTATGCACTTTACAGGTGATGATATATTAGAAATAATGCAGATGTTACCTGCAGTAAAGATAGCAATGTATAACTCAACTAATAATCGTAAAGGCTACTCACATGACGTAGGTTCATTACGAATTATTGGTGATAAAGGTAAAAGAGTTAAACAAGACTACTTAGATAAATGGTCTGGTGCTGGCAACTTAGTTGACGGCCCAGCATTACGTTGGCTAAGTAAACAAGCACCAAGCAGAATCTGGGTATCAGATATGTATGTGTTTGGTTTAGACAACAGTAGTACAGCTAACCTATTGAAGGAGTGTAACCAGATTATGAAACAATCTGGTATAACTAGGTTAAAGGATATAGATGATGTGAAACGTTTCGCATTACAAATTAATCAACTATAATATGGGCAAGGATGGCGTAACACGCAAGTGTGCCTGGTCCTCCTTTCCCAGGTAAAGCGTCATCCTTTCTCTTGTATACCTTTACATTCATTTATATTTGATTATACTTGCTTGTATGACAGATATAGATAAGCTGTTGTCTGAAGCTGAATACGGTTTAAAAGGTAATTTTGTAGAAAATAAAATTACTGATGAAGCTGAAGAGTTTTGGGCAGCAGTCAAAAATAGGGTAATCAATGATGGAGTAAAACTAAAACCATACACATTGTGTAGAATTTTAGAAGAAAATTACAACATTAAAATATCAGAAACAGCTATGACTAANTACTTAAAGAAGTTAAGTTAATGGCTAAGAAAGATAAAAACATAGACGATATACTTGCTGAAGCTGAGTCTAAACAAATACAAGAACTTAAGAAAGATAACTTAAGACTTTTAAAACAATTAGATAAAGCTAAAAATAAAAAAGCTGATATGGTTGAAGCAGTATATCAAGCAGTAGATACTAACTTAAAGCTATGGGATAAACCTAAAATTCCAAAGCCAATATTATCTAAGCGTTCTAAAAAAGAAGAGATTGCAATAGCAGTCTTATCTGATATTCAATTAGCTAAAGTAACACCGGAATATAATTCTGAAATTGCTGAAGTTAGAGTAATTGAATACGCTAAAAAAATAGTTGAGTTAACAAATCTACAACGTAAATCACATCCAGTGAACAAAGTAGCGGTGTTTGCAGTAGGAGATATTATTGAAGGTGAATTAATATTTCCAGGGCAATCACATTTAATTGATAGTTCATTATACAAACAAGTGACAATAGACGGTCCACGTATAATGACATCATTTTTTGACATATTACTTGCCAACTTCGCAGAAGTAGATGTTCATTGGGTAATTGGTAATCATGGACACCTTGGTGGAAGGTCAAGGAAAGATTATCATCCAGACAGTAACGCAGACAGAATGCTNGGAAGCATAATGTCAATGGTATATAGGGACGAAAAGCGAATTAAATGGACTATACCTGATAGTGAAGGTGATAACCATTGGTTCGACATAGCAGATTTAGGAGAAAACTGTAAGTTCTTATTATGGCATGGCGATAATGTCAGAGGATTTAGTGGATTTCCATGGTATGGCTTTGGTAANAAGCTACAAGGATGGAAGACACTAGCAGCTAACGGTATGATGGAACCATTTGATATGGCAGTAGCTGGCCATTTTCATACACCAACCACTATGTATCTTAATGGTATTAGGTTGTGGGTTAACGGAAGTACTGAAAGCTACAATACATATGCACTTGAACAGTTAGCAAGTATGGGCAGACCATGCCAATGGTTACTATTTTGTAAAGATGGTGACGGTGTGACAGCTGAATACCTTGTTAATTTAGATGATGTATAGTACAATTGGATAGGATATGTCAGATAACAATGTCAATTCTAAAGTTAGAAAAGTTGCAATTGAGTACGCTGGATTAGGTAGTAGACCTTTCTTCGTTATTAATGATGATGACGGAGTTAAGTTTATACCAATCGAAAGGGGTATAACTCAATTGGAAGTACTAACTCAAGAATAAGAGAACGGCCTTATTCCTCCTCCGGGTTGATTAAGGCCTACAAAGAAATGAAAAGGAGTAAAGATGGTAGATACCAATAAATTACTATCCCCTTTTCCAGCTAATTTAGTGCGTAAAGCACCTGCTGGTAAGTTTGGGGATTATGTACCACATGCACATTATGTTGAACGTTTACGTGACAGTGGCGTACAATATAATTGGGAATGTGAACCAGTATATAGCACATATAAAGGGGAAAAAAGAATCGTTGGTGCTAAAGGAACAATAACTATTGAAGGTATGGGTAGTTTTGTTGGCTTTGGTGATATCGATACCTTTAAGTTAGACAATGTAAAGTTTAATGATGGTAGTAATCTNAAAGATGCTGAATCAGATGCATTTAAACGTGCTTGTATGAGGTTTGGTCTTGGTGTAGAACTATGGTCTGGTAGTACACAATCAGAAGAAGAGTCTACAGCAGTAGGACCTGATGGTTATACGCAAGAAATGGCAGAGGCTGATGCTAAAGTTGAAGTCACTAAAGTTGATATGCGTAAGAAAGAAAATAAACCTACTAAGGAAGATAAGCAACGTATGAATGATATTATGGATGATATATTAAATGCTGAAGGTAATGATGATGACCTTAAAGAAGCACCATTCTAATGGGACAAGATATAAAATTCATAGCACAAACAGTTTCAACAATGACAGAACATATATCTGATGCAGATATCAGACGTAATGTTATTGGTAAAGCTAATGATTACGCACGTCTTAAAAAGTTTCCAGACAACAAAGAAACTTGGTCTGATGAACAACTAAATAAATACTTTAGTATGTTAGAAAAGTTATCTGGTACAATGGAAGCTAAGATACCGAACGACTTTGACCAAATGACATTGGATGAAAAAGTAAAAACATTAGAAGAAGCTGATGTTGTTACAGTATCTGATATGTCAAACGTTGTTCAAGATGTGGTAGAAAAATTGGAAGAAAAGAAAAAATATCGTGACGATTTAAAATGTCCTTATTGTGGGCAAATGGTTTACGATAATAGAAATAATAAAAAGTCAGAGAGAAGTCCTGACTTTGTTTGTTCAACCAATGACCCAGCTATTTGCGGTGGACACACAGGTAAATGGCGTAANTCTTGGTGGATGGATAATACTGATTTGCCAGAAGACTGGGGAATTAGTAACGAACTATAAGAAAGGTGGAAGAATATGATTGTAAAATCATTTAGAGGAAAAAAGATACCTAAAACTATTAGAAGCAAAAGCCAGCTTATTAGATACGTTTTAGAATCTGAAAGGTACAATGACCCAATTAGTAATGGAGAGTTTGTATTTGATTTAAGATGCACAAGATTTGGTGGCGTCTTACATGACTTAAGACAAGAAGGCTACGATATAGTAACGTTACCTGCAAAAGAAAAGGGACATTTTCTATATTACTTAGTATCTACGCCAGCTGATAGTAGGCAAATACGTAGCAAAAGTAAAGCTAGAAGTCGTAAGTTACAAAAGCAATTACAAGCAAACTAAATATGATTGGATTATTACTCAGTTGTACTCTAACAGTGGCTTCACCTATGGTGGAAGATATGACTGAGTATATCCAATGTCGCAAAGACCAGCGTATGATAGAACACGTCTTAGAATGGCTACCTTTAATTGACAAATACTTTGACTTGGATTCCCAGAAGGATGAAACTCGAGTACGAGCATTAAAGGTTATCTATTGTGAGTCCAGTGGATATCCTAACGCAGTTGGTATTAATAAAGACGGTACTAAAGATATTGGATTGTGGCAATTTAACGACAATACATGGGCATGGTTAAAGCCTAAATTAAACATTCAAAAAGAAAGGACAGACCCAGAGACTGCAACTGCAGTAGCTGCCTGGCTTATAAAACACGATGGTTGGCACCATTGGAACAGCAGTAAACACTGCTGGGGAGGTTAAATGTCAGACTCAAATAAAGAAAATATATTTAATAGTCCTATGCAATTACGCAAATGGGCAGTTGAATTAATAGATAATTTAGGAAGTCCAGTAACACAAACTGGACCTAATACAGAACAAGTTGACAAGTTATTATCTACATTTGTAAATGATTATAATATTCAATTTGAAATGCAAACAAAAAGAGAGGAAGAGTGATATAATATGAATAACATAAATACTAAATTTGCACCTAAACATGCAAATGACATAGCAATCGACAAAGTCATACAACAATCACTTATGAAATCAAGAANAGACAAAAGACGTATTAATGCAGCTAAGTCAATAGATAGCTTTGGCGGAAAGAGATTTCTTGGCTTGACGCCAAAGGGCAATCGAGTATTTGCTAGTTATATCATAAATAATGACGGTACATTAACAATGTCTTTTACACATAAGCTAGATGTTTTATTAAAGAAAGGTGCTAAATTAGCAGGAAATAGATTTGATTATAAATTAAATGCTAAAGTAACACAAAATAATGCAGAACTAGTTAGAGAAACTAAAACTAAAACAGGAGAGGTGACACTAAAAACCCTTCAATGGCTACAAAGACTTAAGAATTTAGTTGATGGCCATTATCCACAAGGTTTTTATAAAGGTAAAGTGACAAAGTCAATGTTTACTAAAGTAGCTAATGCTATATATATAGGTACTAATCAAGAAAATGACATAAGTATTTGGGATATACGTAAAGCGTGGAAGTTTCCAGAACATAATCCATACTTTAATCCAGAACAAGCCTGGTCATATCCAGATGAGTTATAAACCTTTACCAGATACAGTAACTATCAAGAGGTCTAAAGTTGATGGCTTAGGCCTCTTTGCTAGTAAGCCTATACCAAAAGGAACAATATTAGGAGTAACTCATATTAAAAATAGGTCATTNGAACATGGCCTAATTAGAACACCACTCGGTGGATTTATAAATCACANTGACTATCCCAATTGCCAGCTAATAAAATTTCCTAATGGATTTGTATTAGAAACGTTATACGAAATAATTATAGGCGAAGAACTTACGCTTAAATATCAACTATATAATATAGAAGAAGAGTAATTACTTCTTATATTTTCTGCCAGTTTTGTAAGCTTTTTTCTTACCTTTTTTAGATATTGGCATTATCCCCCAATTAATTTATTTAAATCAGCTTTAAGTTTAGCTGCTTTTTTAGCTTCTAAAGCTTTAGTTAACTTTAAAGCAGTATTAGTACGATTGACATATCTGTTATGCGCACCAATGTGTCTTTCAGCTTGNTTTACTAAGGCATCATAACCACCAGTACCACCTTTTTCTACTGGTTTAAAGAAAGGTGCATCAGGATTATTTTTAGCCCAAGTCTTAAAGTCTTTACCAAAAAATGCAGACGGAACCTTATTAGCTACAGCAACTTCAGCAGCTTTATAAGCCATCTCCCTATGTGAATGTATACGTGATTTCATTTCACGCTCAGTCATACCATGCACTGACCAATCTTTTTTATCTTGTGCAGCCATTATTACTTACTAATTTGTTTTTTAGCGTATGTTTTAACTACTGCTAATGCAGCACCACCGCCAGCTAACGCAGCTAACTGAATAGTTTCAGCTTCTACACCAACTAATGGGGCAACTGTTAACGCTCCGATAAATGCTTCAATGAATGTCCAAGCAGTACGCTCTAACATATCTTTCAAGTCTTCACTCATCTTATACTCCCATGCTTCGTTCCAAGGGGTCCACGCAACATCCTTCTTGAATGTCCCATCAGTATTTCTTGCTCTATTATTTTTTTCAAATAAATCACTCATATTATGCCTGTGGCTTTTTATATATTATACCAGATTTTTTTAGTATATCTTCATAAGTTTTTTTAGGCAACATACTTAAAACATTTAATGCTGGATTAGATTTATTTAAAATAGTACTTAAATTTTTAACTAATTTTAAAGAACCTGCAGCAGCAATTGCTTTCTTTAAACTTTTTTGTATTTCTACATCTCCCTCACTTAATCCTACTGGAGGAGTAGATAAAATTCTTTGCGCTTTTTTAACGTCATCTATTTGTTTAAATCCTCCTAAAGATATTTCACGTTTCTTATAAGCTGCTTCACGTCTAGCTTCCATTTTATTGTAATCAGGTGCATCAGGATTAGGTACAACTACTTGTGGGTTCTTAGTACCTGCAGGACCTTCTTGTTTTACATCATGGCCTGAACCATATCTTGTATCAGTTTCTTGACCAGTATCAGCTATTTGTTGCACTGTTTCTTCTAATCTTGCACCACCGCCTGTAGATGAAAATTCTTTAGGGTCATAAATAGTAATTGAACTTTGATGTTCATAAAATCTTGGTTGACTTGCTATTCTATTTTCCATTTTTTTACTGACGGCCGGCAAACCTTGGACGTTCAATTTATTTAAATCTACACCAGCAATTGTTGCACTACGAACATCACGGAAAGCTCCGGACGAAGCAAGTCCTTTACCCTGAAAATATCTTTCTACATTTGTTTTACTATAAGAACCATATATATCTGTAACATCTTTTCTAATCATGGCAAATTCTGCTGCTGCTGCTTCTATTTTTCTATGTTTGGCAAGTACTGCCTCAAAATCTTTACCNCCTCTTACAGGGCCGTCTGGGTCGGTTATAGGTAGCTTTCCAATCGAATCATCAACTATATCTTTCATATGTTGTTTACCAGCTTGTTTACCTAATATTCTTTCAGCTTGTGATGAATAATCAGACATAGCAAAAGGTAGTTCAGCTATATTATCTTTAATTTCTGGTGTAAATGGAACTATAGACCTGGAAAGTATATCAGCTTGTTTATAACCCAAACCTCTTACTCCGCCACCTTGCATACTACTGCTAGTACGATTAGTAACTCCACCTAAATTAGGTTGTACAACTCCGCCTCTACCTCCACCTTTAGGATATTCTTTATATGATGCAGTACCAGTTGCTTCTATTCTGTCCTCAAGATTTGTCATTTGAAATCTGTTTGCTTTTACATCTTCTTGATAATCTCTTAACTTATTGCCTTCTTCAATTAATGAATAATCATATGCAGCAGTTTGTTTCCAATCTTCTTTTATTTCAAAAGCATCTCCAGTTGCAGCTACTTTTTCAGTTGCAGTTTGTTTACTACGTACAATAGCTTCAGATACAGTTATACCTTCACCTTTTGATATAGAAATAGCTTCATCTACATCTGTTCTAGTTAATACATCTGCATCATAATGAACATCGTACATTTCTTTATTAATTTGTCTAACAATTCCAGCTCTTTGAATTTTAAGTGATTGTAATTCTTCAGCATTTCTAAAGGCTTGTTTTGATTTAGCTAAGTCCATACCTTTATAACCTTCAATTACATTAGGTAAGTTAGATACTTTGCCTGTTAAATCGTCACCTTTAACTTTTTTAAAGTCACCAGTTTCTGGGTCTTGTACCCAGTTTTCATCAATAAAAGGCCTGTCTTTACTACCTAATACAGTACGTTTAGTCTCTGATATTTTAGGACTTATCTCTTCTTTTTGGACACCTGGTTTATTTCTAACATCTATTTCCATTTGTTTACCTGATAATTCATCTGCTATNGATTGTCTAAGTTCTATTTCCATATCAATGTCAAAACCAGCTATTTCTTTAAGGTATTGTTTACCTGCTTCAGGAGATTCTATTTTATATCCTTTAGCACCACTTGAACCACCTACTTGTGTTTGGCCNCTAAATATATCAGATTGAGTTACATCTTGACCACCTTGAATTTTTCTTTCTAAATCACCTTGAAGTTCTTGTGCAGATTTATCTCCAGCTTGTTCGTCATCTTTCCAAGGTTGTATATCAGGGTCAAATGTATCCCCAAGCTTCTTACTTNTAGTAAACGATACTGGTTTTGGCATTATATAATTTCTTTTCCATCCATTTTAGCATTTAATATTTGAATTTCTCCAGATATTTCAGAAAGCTTTTCCATTATGTCATTACTATTTAGGTCTGAATTGTCATTACTATTTACAGTTCCATCGTAGTCTGTATATGTCACCCATACATCACCTTGTGATATAGCTGCAGCAACATAAGGGTATACATCCTTATAAGCATTAACACTTGACCCTACAAATCCATCTTTTTGTACAAGGTTACTTGTTTGTGAGTTACCAAGTAGTAAACAACCTGCAGTATTTTCGTCAGTATTACCCGTATGCCATAANATATACTCAAATCCTGGTACATCATTAACATGTATCATACCTTTATGCATATCACCATACTTAGATTGATATCTACTATGAAATCCACCTTCTTTTCTTAAAGATAATTTATATTTACCAGCAGGTATTCTTGTTTCACCCCAGACTTTTACATCACGCTGTTCATCTTCTAGTGTATAACAAAGAAAATTTCTTTTANNATTCACAACGTCAAATAATATTCCAGACGTAGAATCTTTTTGTGAGCTAATTCTTAATACTTCTAATTCCATTACCATTTNACCTTATCTGCCCACCATGCTGCAGACATTTTACCTTTCTTAATATTTGCAGCATGTCTTGCTTTAAAAGACTTTCTGCGGTTTTTTTCTTTTTTTGATTTAGGATTTTTACCTGCACCACTAACACCTTGTTGTCCAAATCTTATTAATTTAATTGTATGACCTTCTTGTGCCAATACTACATGTGATTTAGTAGGATGTTTTGGTGTACGTTTTGGTTTATTTACACCTGANAATCCGTGTTTTTTTAATAAATTTTTCTTTCTAGTTTCATGTGCCATTTAATTATCCTCCTCCGCAACAGCCGTTACCACAACAGTCCATTATCCTCCTACCTTAAATAAGATTTCTCTAATAACTTCTTCAATAACTATTAGATTTTGATTAAATCCTGCAATAGAATCTTGATAAGCTTGTACTTGTGCTTTAAGTGTTGCTACTTCTTGTTGTAAATCATTAACAGTTTTAAAGAGCCAACCAACTAAAGCAGCTAAACCACCTTGTAATATTTGACCTAAATTAATTTTTGTTTCCATAATTTATTTTCTAAAACCAATTGTTAATAACCAAACACCTAATGTAATTAATGTAGCAAGGCCTGTTATTTGTTGTGCAGAACCAGTAAGTGTAAGCGTAGCAATAACTAAACCAACCAAAGTCCAACTAAGGTTTAATGTTTCTTTTATTGCGGCTATTAACCAATCCCATAACTTTTTTAACATTAGCCTCTCCTAAATACAAAAGCTGCCATGCTAGCTATTCTAGTCAAAATTACAGGAACTACAACTTCTTGTGCTTTTTCCTTCTGGTCACTTGTCATGTCATCACTTATGTTTGTAATACTTATATTACTTATGTCAATATCTGTTAATACTTCAATTGGATTATCTATAAACTCTTCAAATTGTACCTCAGTAACAACATCAGCTAATGTATAGTTTTCAACATCTTCGTTTTCAACAGCACGTTCTACGTATTCTTCTACAGCAGTAGCAACTGACTCATCTTCTTTAACAGCTTCAGCAATAATTTCAACGTCTTCAGTTTGTACTTGTAATACTTCAGCAACGACTTCTACTTGTTCTTCAGTAAGTTCTTCTACATCTTCAATAACTTCTTCAACTACAGCCTGTATAACNACCTGTGTTTCTTCTGTGGCTTGGGATAGATTTTGTACACCAATATCATTAACTTCTTCAAGAACTTCTATAACTTCTTCAGTTTCAAGTTCTTCAACATATTCTTCAATAACTTCAACAACTTCTTCTTCAGTTAATTCTTCTTCAATAATAGGTACATCAATAACTTCTTCAATTTCAGCAACTTCAATAGCTACTTCCTCTTCAGTAAGTTCTAAAGGTTCTTCCTTAACATCTTCCTGTATTGGCTCAACCAAAATATCTTCTGTCGGAATTGTATCTTCTGTAACAATGTCATCTCCTGGTATCTCTTTGTCCAACTCATCTTCAATTATTTCCTCAACTATATCTTCTTCAATAATTATAACAATGTCTTCAGGGATATCTTCAATAATAACTTCTTCAATTTCAAATTCATCAAGTTCTTCAATGTATTCTTCAATTTCAAGATATGTTTCAATAAACTCTTCTGNTTCTTCTTCACTTTCAAATTCAAAAATTTCAAGTTCTTCTTCCAATTCCAATGCTTTAGCATCAATTTCCATTTGTTTTTCAAGTTCAAGAATTTCTTCTTCAGTAAGTTCAATAATGTCTTCATCTTCATAGTCATCGTCCACTTCCAATACCACAACAACATCATCAGAAAACTCTCCTTCGGTATCGTATTCTTCTTCAATTTCTTCATATTCTGTATCCCAATNATCAATCTCTTCATCTGTTGTGTCTACAATTTCTTCAGGTATATCGCAATCACCACGTTCCAAAGCAATATCAGTAACATAACAACCATAAAGCTCTTCATTTTTTTGTCTTTCGTTATCTCTTTCTACAGTACCATCATCAATATCTGATTGACTGTATGTACCAACACTACCGTCATCCATTATAACTTCTTTATCTTCTATAACATACGGGTCTACATAAGGTTCTGGAGGTTCTGGAGGTTCTGGAGGTGGTGCAGGTGCTAATGTTGTAGGTGGAGTAGTTGTAGGTGGAGTATATTCAGTAGTTTCAAAGTTATTAGCAGCTGATTCTGTGCATGATTCTCCATTATCTAAATCACCACACACAGAAAAATTCCAATAAAATGTTCCTGTTTGTATATATTCATAACTTAATGTATATTCTCTTAAACTTGTATCGTCTATGATTACTCTTGTAAAGTTTGTATTATCATAACTGTAATTTATATGAAATGAATGTGCGTCTACAGTTTCATTATNTGCATATTCCCACTCAAAAAAAACATCTTCTCCTTGATAATTTACAGATACATTAATAGCATTATTAGGTGTTGGTGGTGGAATTGATGTATCATTGCACGTTGTAGTAGGTGCTGTCCATTCTCCTAAATTAACAAAAGGCAATTGATTAGGTATTGTAATAGTTTGTTCTGTAGTTAATGTGCTATAACTATTGTCTGTATCATTATCAGACCTTATTTGTGTTCTAAATGTACCATATGGATTTTCAAAATATGTTTGTAAATCTTCTAAAGAAAATACATAATAGTTCCATACAAGATTATCTGTATGCCCAAAAGAAGTAGATACACAATAAGCTGTAGATGTATCTATTGTATCGTCACTAATTGTAAACCATATTGTATATTTTTCTGGTGGACTATCTTCAAAACCATCAGATGTATATATACCTATAGTTAAATCACCTGTTGTAGTATCTAATGCTATTGATTGATTATATGGAGGTTGTGTAGGAACGTGGTCAGCTAATACAGGAAAAGGTATAAATAAAATTAATGCAACACATATTCGTGCGAGTTTATTAAACACTTACTACCGCTTGCCACCGAAGTACTCCACCGCATGACCATTGTCTACCATCAGTTGATTTATATTTTTTCCGTTAATAAAAAATTCTCCTAGTATTCTTCCAAACTTACCCTTNCCATAAGATTGTAATTCGCAAGGATGTTCTTCATCTGAGAGTTGTTTAATTAGCCAATCTTTTGCAGCCAACCCTCGTTTTTTCTCTTCTTTATCACGGGTTCGAGACTCAGGAGCGTTGATACCCATAAGTCGTACACGACATTTATGCCACACATCAAAACCCAAATCAATTCTGACATCTACTGTATCTCCATCTACAACCCTAAGAATTTCTACCCCGTAATAGTATTTCATAAGTTACATTATAGTATTTATGAAGGCAGCTGTGCTACTTAATCCAACTAACCAACCAACAATTTCTCCTCTAGTAGGAGATTTATTTATTTTTTCGTGTAAAAAATCTATTCTTTTATGTAACTCTTGTACTTCAACTCTAATGAAATGAAGCATTTCTTTGTTGGTATATCCGTTATTGGATGTCATCTGTAGATAGCCAGTCCCAATCTTCGTTATTGTATCTATCTGGTATCTTAATTTCACTTATACTTGTTAAGTAATTAAAAAACCATTTACAGAAATAACCAATTAAAAATCCTATAAAATAATCCATGGTGAAGTATTATAGCACAATTAGTTAATCTTTAAAGTAACCTGCATTTCTTATATTTTTTTCAAATGTTCCATACGTACTTAAATACATAGAATTTCTTAATTTTGAATATTTATTATTTTTATTTAAATCAACAATTTTACTTGTAAAAGTTTCTCTTTTAAAAGGAACATAAACACACAAAGGAGTACCTTGTGGTATAAATATAGCTTCATTTGTTTTAATTAATAATTGTATATTAAGTTCATGTATTTTATCTGTTCTTAATACACCTTCAAATGGTTCCCATTCAGTATTGTATTCTAAAGGAACTGGTATTTGCCTACAACTATAACCTTTAGGAGTNATAACTTTCCATGGAGAATTATATTTTGCAATTATTTGAATATTTTTTTCAATTGGTATATTGTGTACGAGTTGTTCATTATAATGATATTCTATATCATTCCGTCTAAAAGAATTAGCTACAGTCCAATTAAAAGTTCCATCTTCTTTTGCCTGTATACTAATATCACATGGTGCTAAAATTGCATATCCATAGTTATATACATCTATATAACTTGGGCAACTTTTAAAATTGCTAATTGAATGTAATTGTCCTTTATAATATTCAGCTTTTTCTGGTTTAAAAGCTTTTAAATAATCAGGTATTACTTGTTTTACAGGTTTAGGATGTAAATCTTTATTAGCTAAAAGTAGTTTACTATTTGTTCCAAAAATTATTTTTTTCATTTTCCACCTTATAGTTATTATTCAGGAACTATTTCTACCCATCCTGTTGTATTATCTGCAGCATAAGCATCTACATCCCAGTAATATGGTTTACTATCAAAATCAGCAGGTTTATCTATAGGAGATTTATATTCCCAAATATCTGTATCCATAACCCAACCAGGAAATGGAGGTTCTGCTGTTACAAATACATCATTTGTTGAATCATATTTCATACCTATTCCTGCATAATTGCCTCTAAATGGAGTTTTACCTTGAGTATGTACATTTTGTATTGTATTAATAGATGTTCTTTTGCAGCCTGCTACACCAAGAAAATCTTTATACCATTCTTCCCAATCAACATCTACACCATCTCTTTGTTCGTCCTCATTTTTACCAGTAATAACTTGAGTGACTATATTGTTTTCATCTAAAAGTGCGTAGTGTGCCATTATGCATCTGCCCAACTAATATTGTCAGCACCAGATTTTAATAATAATAATTTATTACTACCTAAATCATGGATTTCAGACCCTAAACTACCGCCAATTGTTGGTGTAACATCTTTACTATATACTATATAAATCATACCTGAACCACCAGAAGAACCATGTTGACCACCAGAACCTGTGTTAGAAGTACCACTACCAGAACCTGGACCACCTCTTGCAAAAGTTAAAGATGGATGAAAAAGTGCTTGTCCTCCACCACCATTACCAATAAAGTTACCAGCACCAGCCATGCCGCCACCGCCACCACCAGTAGCACCACCGCCTCTTGAACCATCAGCACCATCATTACCATAATTAGCGTCATCAGCATCTCCTCCAGATGGACCACCAGATGAGTTGTGAGTTAAGTTTGCAAAGTGAGTACCTCCACCTCCTCCAGAGCCACCGTCTTTACCTTGACCATTACCGCTTTCGTAATTTTGTGTACCTACTCCACCTCCACCGCCACCATTCATAGTAACTGTGCCAGATTTTAAAACTATAGATGTATCACCACCATTAGAACCATCTTGACCTGAACCATCACTACCACCGCCACCGCTTCCTGAAGCTCCAATAGTAACAGCATAGTTTGTTCCTTGGTCAAA
The DNA here is from genome assembly GCA_002724835.1 of Actinomycetota bacterium. Taxonomy (GTDB): domain Bacteria; phylum Actinomycetota; class Acidimicrobiia; order Actinomarinales; family Actinomarinaceae; genus Actinomarina. The sequence goes on from PBPX01000048.1 coordinate 32,613, forward strand.
TATTATTCCTGAACCAGAAGTATATCCACCGGCACCTCCGCCACCACCACGATGGTATCCCCATCCTGAGTGACCACGGCTACGACCGCCTCCTCCTCCGCCAGCAGCAATATAATATTTCATTTCCATTTTATTTAATACTGGTGTTTGTGACAAAACAAGGCTAGCAAATTTTTTACCATTTATCCCTGAATTGATTAATGATTGTATACTCATTTTATTAAATCCTTATGTAATTACTGTACCAAAGGCACTAAANCTAACTTTATCATCAGATGCACCCACAGTAACAATATCATTATCTGCAAGTGTAAGACCAAGTGTTAAAGTAATAGTATCATTTGCAGCAACTGATGCATCGTAAGCTATATAATGTTCATTAGCTAATGTTGCAGCAGCAGGCCTAACTGCTATTCTAAATGTGTTAACAGCAGCTTCTCTATTAGCAATAACAATTGTTGATACAATAGTTTCACCATTTTGGTCTGCTATCAAAGTTACATTATTTGCAGAAGCATCTGCAACTTGTCCTAGTACTTTATAAGCATTTGCCATATTTTATCTCCTAAATATATTCTTTTATAGTATACTACACACCGACCAAAAGCAAGTCATCTACATTAAGATACTGTAATGCATGTCCACTATCAGACCACAACATAAATTGTGGATTATAGTCAACAGCTCCACCTGTATCGGGTAGTAAATCTAAATCTTCATCTATAGGTAAATTACCTATAGTATCTATTTGTAAACCTCCACCTTCTTTGAGTACTAATAATAAACTCATTATCCTCCCATTACTAAAAATGGATTTATTTCTACAGGAGCTGCTACTTGATTAACTTTAACTTTTTTACCTGTATTGTCTGTTGCATCATAAACTAATGTAAAATCGTTTTCTACATCAACTGTTATACCAGTACCATCAGTAGCATTATTTATCATAGCTGTAGCAGATGAAGCATTAATAGCTGCAATTGCAGCGTTACCATTTGTATTAAAGTTTGTTATAGCTGTATTTAATGATGTAATATTTGCAGCTACTCTATCGTTTTGGTCTTGTATATGTTGAGCTAATACAGCAAGTCTTACTGTTGTACCTATACCGTGTGCAATACCTGTAGCTGCTGGCGCACCACCTGCTTGTCGTCTACCATCGTAATCTCTTTGTACATCACTAAATGTAGTAGAACCAGATGTATGTGTTTTAACAACTACTATTTCTCTGTTACTTGAAGAGTCAGGGTCAATAACTAAATATAACCAAGTATCTTCATTACCTGTAGTAGCTGATGTTATACCTGCAGCACCATTAGTTGTAGGAGCTGTTTGTACAGTAAATGATGTAGCACCTGCACTAAAATCACTATTAGTAATAGTAGTTTCATAAAAGTTTACTATTTGTGTTGCTCTATTTGCCATTACGCTCCAAACCTCATTATACCCCAAGATGCAATACCTGTTGTATGTATTGATGTTACTTCTTCAATAGTACCTTGTCTAGTACCACGCACTGTAATAATAGCATACATTGTATCACTTCCAACTGCTTCATTAGTTTGTATAGGATAACTTATTTGCTCAACAACACCTCTAATAGTTTCTTCTGGTTGGAATAATTCTAATGTTACAGAATCACCTTCTTTAGCACGTAAAGAATTATATAATGCATCTCCTAAACCTTTAACTTTAAGAGGTTTTCTACCAGGTCTTTCTACTCTATCACTAATATTTATAGGTATTTGTGCAACTACAAGTTCCGGTCTAGCTAATGCACGAAATTGTACAGATTTTACTTTAGGTGTAGATACTCCATCAGTACTATTTAAAACAACTTTTCCTACAATATATCTTGATACTTCAGCTATTTGTTTTTCTTCATCTCCTATACCACCTAATTGATTAATAGCTACAGTATATGTAGCTGCATCAGGATTATCTAAATCTTCAAATTTAGTTGAATATTGTAAACTAACATTCGTTGCATCAGGTAAAACAACTGTAGATAATTCAGCACCTACAAATTGTTTACTTTCTGCTGTATAAAAATCTGCTGCTGAAAGTATTAAATAACCTGTGCTTTCATATGTAGATGTTTCTTTAAATACATCTACTCCAGATACAACTGTTAAAAACTTACCACTTACATTAGTTATACCAGTAACAAAACCTGCACCAGTCATTTTCAAATCTCTAGCAATACCACCTGTTGGTAAATAATATCGCCACAAATTTGTTTCAGTTCCTGATTCTTTAATTCCACAATAAACACTATCTCTTGATGTAAACATAAAATGAGGAGTAGTATCTTGTCCTGTTATAACCCATTCTTTTACAAGTTGCCTATTAGCTAATACATACAAATCATCAGCTACAACTAATTCTGCTGTATAAAATCTTCCTACATCTCTTGACTTTTCTTTAGTACCAAAAAATACAATACCTTCAGTAGCTGCTATAGAATGTACTTCTTCAAATGGTATGTTTGTTTGACCTTTTAATAAGAATGTTCCAGCCTGGTCTTTAACAGAATATATATCACCATTAGTTGAAGCTATAAGTATTACAGCACCAGCATCTACAACTTGTGATACATGATGTGTACTTTCAAAAGAAAATAATGCATCTGCATTTGCTATATCTCCTGCTGCCCAAGTTTGTCCAAATGGTGTAATTGCCCATACTCTTTCTAATTCACCATCATCTGCTGATATTATTAACATACCTTTAGCAAACCATATACCAGTTAATCCAGATGCTGATGTTTGAGCTGTAGTTCTAGCAGCCCAAGCACTTCCATCCCATTCTAATAATTGAGAAGCACTTGTACCATTAGCAGTTGTAGCAAATATTCTATTACCTACAGCAGCTATTCCTGTAAAGTTATGTGTTGCACCTGTAGTTTCTGCAGCCCATGTTTCACCATTATTTGTTGATTTATATAAAGCAGTTCCATCTGTCACCCATAAATGTCCATTAGTAGTTTGTGCTAAATAATTATTTGAAGCAGTAAATGTAGTACTTGCACCCCTTACATTTTTATCAGCTGTTGTATATAGTAAATGTATATTATAAGAAGTTTCATCATCTCCATGAAATACATCAATACCTTTACTATCCCAAAATCTATTTACATCATCTTCACTACCATCAGCTCTATGTGCTGTATCTAATCCTTGTCCTGAACTAAAATTATTTCTTGAATATATACGTCCTAAGTTAGATGTAAAGTCTTCAGGATTTTGTTTAACATTTATATTTTGACCTGCTTGTACATCTGATGATGCAATACTTAACTCTCTACCAGGTGCTACAGCTGTTCTTAAATAAATATTATCTAATCTACAATCATAACCATAACGTTTTGGGTTACGAACATTTGATGTTGAAGCTACTCTTACCATTAGGTAGGATAATTTACACCGTGCATTAATACTGCTTCTGGATATTTACTTCTTAAATTACTTCTAGCTTGTTGTATTAATAATTGTTGATATCTTAATAAACTACTACTTATTGAATTTGCACTACCAACTGGAAAAGCAGCTGCTTGTAATTGTTCTGTTATATAAGGAGCATTTATCATATTGATATCTTTACCAGATATTAATTGAGCAGCAACTCCTGTCATAACGATTGGTTCATATTCTTCTTCTAATCCTATAGAAGCTAATGTATTTGCTTCAGCAGTAGGAGCTACAAATTTCTTTTTAAAAGTTACATAAACAGTATGGCCTGAATCAATACCGTAAAATTGTAATGCATGTACTACATCTGGGCCTGTTGTGTATGTTTTAGTTCTTTCTGTTTGTGTATCATCTGTATAAGTAAATGGATTAGGTAAATCTATTAATTCAACAGCTACTGGTTTATAAGTTAAACCTGTTTGGTCTGAGCCTGTTGACCAATCAGTATATTGAGAAACTGCTTTAATTGGAGAAATCATATAATTATAACTATCTTGGTCGCTTCCATGATTACCAAGTAATCTATATCCTGTACCTGATGTAAGACTTAATGTTTCTGTTGCATATATTGTAGGAAATAAATTTTTAATTTGGTCTGATACTGCATCATATATTGATTTACGTGTAAAAGCAGGTGCTATTTTAATTATGCTTCCAGCATCGTGAGTTGTAGCAGTTGTACCTCTTGCACCTCTTTGTACAGTTACTTCATTAGTAACAACATTAAGAGATTTAGAAAACATAATTTCCTGGCCTATTTCAATAATAGCGCCAGCATCTAATGCATCTTCTTCCTCAGTAGAGAATAAATCTTCTTCATAGTTAAATGTTGTTTGACCAGTAGTTGATATAGCACCAGTTAAATATGAATATGACTCAACACTATCTGGCGGTTCCAGATATTCTCTGTATATCCTATCTATTAGGTTACCAATTGTAGTACTCATTGGTTACCTAACTTCTTCTAAAATATACTTCTATTGTTCTATCGGCTGCTTCTGTACCATCAGATGTAATTCTTAAATAACCATTACTTGCAAAAGCCCAACCTGAAGGGTCAAGCCTTATAAGGTCTCCAGCTGATACTGTATAAGTAACATCTGTTCCATCTGTTTCTTTAACATCTGCCCAAGTAGAATTATCTAATGAATGGTCAAATGTAATATTAGAGCCAGTCATTGCTGCAGGAAATTTAATCCCACATAACAATAATCCTTCTGTTTCAACACCTGTAGAATTACTTGCATCATCTGATACATCTATTAAAACGCTTTTTACTTTCATACTTTCCTTACTATAGCAGAAGAAAAGGGCGGGAGGTGGATTCCCACCCTAATCTTCAATATTATTTTATTCCTTAAGCTACGCCAGCTATCTTTAGATGGTATGAAGGAGGACCGAAGTCGTATCCCATTTCCATGTAGATTGCTTTTCCAACTCTTGCGTAATCATCTTGGTCTAAGTCTCTCACGAACACAGTACCATATCCAGGGATATTGGTAAATACTGGTTGTATGAAAGCAAAGTCTAAGATAAATGCATTATTGTCAGGCATAATGTTAGGGTCAATAACCATCATTCCGATTGAACCGAATGGAGTTACGATTGTATCAACATCAATACCAGCAATATTTCTATCTCTAGGGACAATTGTTCCTAAAGTTCCTGACAATGAGTTATTTACTAACTCTTTGTTTAGGTCAAGAAGTTGCTTTGGAGTTACGCATAGAACTGGTTGAACCATAGGAGCGTGTGCATCATAAAGTCTCTTTAGAGAACCTGCAATAGCATCCCAAGAAAGAACTTGGTTTGCACCTGTTGCACCGTTACCTGTGGCTTTGTTCCAATAAATGTTACCTGCTGTTGCTACTGGAGCTACAGTGTTGTCAGAGTTAGCATTTAAGGAAGTGTATTCTGAAATACCACGCATTTCTCTAGTACCTGCACCTGGGGTGACGTTTGCACCATCAGCGAATGTACCATTAAATGCGAACCATTCTACTTCTCTAGCCACTTTTTCAAGTGCTAAAGACATCTGCTCTGAGAACTCGTCAACGATTGGGTTACCGCCAGCAAGACCTAATTTGTCTGCAGCTGTAACTGTTCCGTCACCATCAGATGAAGCAGCAATGTTTGCTGACAAATCAAATGGATTTTGATGTTGATAAGTTGCCATAGCTGTGTAGGTCATCTTTACACCTTTATGGAAGACCTGAGTTACACCTGTAAATGCAACTCTATCTCTTCCAAGATACTCTGTTGGCTGTGCGCCTTCTTGGCCTTTTGTTGGCTCAGTAGAAACAACAGCACTATCAGCAGCTTGGATTTGCCAGAAAGTAGATTGTAAAACCTTACCTCCGTTTAATCCTCCTGTTGCTGATAAGAAAGGAGTTCTTTGACCACCTACACGGAATAACTCACCAGAAAAGTTGTTAATCTTCTGGGAGTAAATTGAATTATTTGTCAAACTAATGTTTGCCATTATAACCTCCGTATTTAACTATTAACTTGTACTTATATTTTTATTGACTATTCTTTTCGTTTTCCATCAAAGTTAATTTTGCTGCAATGGAATCTTTAGGATTTCCTTTTGCAATAATTTCACTTAATTGGTCAAGAACGTCTGTTGGTACGTCACTTGTAGAATTTGCATCAAGTGCAGCTACTCTGGACCTAGCATCATCCTGAACAACAGGTGCAGCTTCTGGTTGTGGTTCTTCCTGAACCTGGCCTTTTGCCTCAAAACCATACTCATCCTTAGCAAACTGTGAGATAGACTCTTCATCAATTGGTCCATCATACACTTGTTTTAACGCTTTACCGAAACCTTTGTCAGTCGATAAACCTAATTTACCAAAGACATTATCTATTTCCTTATCTTTATAAGAAGCTAGTTCTGCCTCAAGTTTTTTGATAGATTCATCTTTCCTATCAATTGTTTCTCTCATGTGTTTAACACCATTCTCTGGTGCTTCAAATTCACTCATTTAGTACCTCCACTATGTGTTAACCTTACAAACAAGACCATAGGCATCTTGTTGCGGTGCTACCTTACCACTTGACTTACGCTCTGGTAGCTTTAAAGCTATAAGTCCATTACTCTGCGATTTAAGTACAAGCTTTCTACGCAGGCGTTGAAAGCCGATGCAGGTCAATTATGTCAGCGGACCACGCAACGCTATATATATATTATACACTAATCTGCTATAAGTCCAGTAACTTCGTCACCTTTTTTAGCAGCTCCTAATTGTACACCGCCTCTAGCAAGTATTTCTGCTTCTGTACGTTGTAAACGTTTTTGTGAAATAACATCACCTAATGCAGCTTCTTCTAATGTTTCAATTCCTAAATCTCTACCAATACCAGCAGCTCTTTCTATTATGCCAGCACCAGCTTCATATACTCCCTTAGCCATTTCTTGTGTAAATCCACGTTTTCTTAATTCTGCAAACCTTGCAAAAGAAGTACTAAATCCTCTTGTTGTAGCTTCTGCTTGTAATTGAAGTGTTTGTATTTCACCTTTTAACAATTTATCTTCTATATCTGGTTTTATTAAAGAAGCAAATATAGTTCCACTATCTGATTCAATACCATATCTATCTCTGAATAATCTTTCTACTTCAGGTATTTGTTCTTTAACACCTTCATAAACTAAATTAATTCTATCTTGAAATTCTGCAGCAGATACTTCATCTGTAATTAATGTTTTAAAATCACTTTCAAATTCTGTAGTATCACCAATACCTACTTCACCTAATGTTTCTTTATAAGAAGCTATAGTAGATAAAGCTTCTAATTCAGTCATAATTAAAGTACCATCTTCTCTTTCTAAATAATCAAAATGTTTTTTCCAAGCACCAGTATTTCTTACTGCAGCTGCTGATGTAGTAGCATCTCCAAATTTAACCCATTGTTTAGCAAATTCTTTAGTAACTTCTTCTGGAAAAAAACTATATAAAGCTTGTGCCTGGGCTATACCCATTTCATAACTATATCCAGTTTGTTGTGGAGCAGAAGCACCACCAAATGTAGGAGTTAAACTCCATCCAGGTTCAGCTAATTTTCTATTTAATTCTGATACTCCACCTGGGTCATTTTGTCTAACACCTTCTTGTGCAGTAGAAACAGCACCACTAGAGTGATATATTGTTACTTGTTTATTCTCACCTGAAATTATTGGATTAGCCATATTACTCCCTAAATCCTGCTGACCTTACAACACCTGTACCATAACTTGAGGCTAAAGCATTTGCAAAATCTCCCATTGTTTTTGCATATCCTCTATCTAAACCTATTTGTCTTAATGTTTGCATTGCTGTACTTGGGTCATTATCCATTAATAATTGAATAACACCTGCATCATTATCTTTAATGTTTGATATATCTATTCCCCAAACTTGTGAAGCCATAGATTTTTTACCTGCAACTATTCTGTTCCAAGCTAAATTTTTATCATACATTGGATATTGTGCATATCTATCTTCTTTTAAACCTTCAATAAAACTCATTCTATAAGATGGGTCATTTCTATATTTTTGTGCTATTTCTTTAACGTTATATGTACTATGTAAGTCTGATGGTAAATAAGTATCTAAATCTTCTTGTACTTCTGATTCTTTTAATGTTGTTTCTGTAACTTCAGTACCATCAAGAAATGACATAAATCCAGCATCTAAATCACCTTCTTCTCCAGGGTCAACTGCTTTAAGTACTTGTCGTCTAGCTTTTGCAGCATCCCATCTACCCCAAGCCCATTCATTAGCAGCATATTCTAAAGCTTCGTCAGATAATTCACCACCTTTAACACCAACATATTCTTCTAATTGAGTTTTGTAACTTGATAATTTATCATTCCATTTAGTTTCAGATTTGGAATATTCTTTCCAAGCTTTATATGTTCTAGGGTCATATCCATTATCTTCTAACCATTTGTCATGTGTAGTGTCTAACCATAATTGATATCCTGTTGCACCGTATTTTTTATACCATTGTGCAGCTTCATTTCTATAAGCAGCATCTTTCCACCAAGGTGCATTATTTGCTTTATCTTCTAATTTTTTAACAAACCTTGATATTGCTTTAGAACCATGAGAATCAATAGCTAAATTTAATTGTGAATAATCATAATCAACAAATACAAATGGTTGTAAATCTCCTATACCTTTTGCAGTATAAAAATTTTCTTTAGTATCAATAATCATAGCTAAACCTTTATTTGCTAATTGTTGTATATAAGATTTTTCTTGTAATTCTTTATTAGGAGTAGCTGTAACTTCAATACCTGCTTCAATTTCCCTAGTTGTAGGTTCTGTTATTTCATTAAAATAAGTTAAACTAGCTAAACTATTATCTGTTTCAAACAATAATGAATAGTTACCATCATCATAAGCAATAAACAATTCACCAGTTTCTTCTACATAAACTAAATAAGAACCTTCATCAAGTTTTAAATCATAATCAGACATTAGCTATCACCACCTAACATTTTACCAAATTTTTGCCAACCTTGTATTGGGTCAGATATACCAGTCTTAGGGCCTATTACATCAGTAAATAATCTAAATGATGGAGACATTCTTGAGTATTGATACATTTGATTAGCAAAATATGTTTGATGTCTTTTAGCTTGTTCTTCTTTAGACATACCACCTTCTGCTTGTGGAATTATTTCTTGAGGCATACCAGCACCATATAAACCTGCTATACCATTTGCAATATCAGTAGGTAATCTTGATGCAGTACCTTGAGCAGCTAAACTTCCGTGTGCTAATGCAGCTAAACCTACGTTGGCCTTAAATAAAAAGTCCTCATAGACCAATGCAGCCCTTGTAAGGCCACCTACTGCTGTTCCTGCTAGTCCTAGGCCTAATTTCTTTAAACCCTTCTCTGCGAGCAATAATGGTGAATATAGTAATTCTTCATCAATAGCTTGTAGTATTTTTGTACCTGCTTGTACTAATGTTTTAAAAGCTTTAGTATCTGTAATACCAGCAGAATTAGCAGTTTGTTCTAATTCAGCTTCATATTGCTGTCGAGCATCTGCTATTTTATTATCTATATCTGCACTTCTTTCTTGGTCGTCCATTAATTCTTGCATTTCTTGTTCAGTTAAATCACCAGTTGTATAGCGTTCCATATAATCTTTAGCTTCATCATCCCAAGAATCTTCCCAACGCCACCAATGTGTATTTAATTCGTTATTCATTATTCCTTGAAATTCTTTATCTAAAGGACTTATTTCATCTACTAATTCTCCTTCTACTCTAATTCCATCTTCAGTTTCAATAAAATTTGTATCTGCTTTAGAAGTTTCTTCATTTTGAAAATCTTTAGTAGCCATTTCTATTTCTTCATCAGTAACTGAAGGTATTACGTTATTATCATCATAAGGACTAGAAGGAATTGCACCAGCACGATATGCTGTCATATCTACTAATTGACCACCGTATCTTTTTAATGCTCCTTCATCTTCTAAAAATTCAGCAACACCATCATAATCTAATATGACTCTATCTATTTCTTGTTGTGGAATATCATTTTGTTCTTGTAATTCTTTTAAATTTTCTAAAAATTCTTGCCTTAATTTTTCTCTATTATCCATAAATCATCCTAAGTATATCTGCATCTTCTTGTATAGATTTTTTACCAATTTCATATGATTCCATTTGTTCAGCATATATATCATCAAATCTATCTTCAGCTTGTAATAATGGGTCTTCTTGTGCTAATTGTGCAGATATATCAGTCATATCATTAAATGTTTTCTTTTTCATTTCTGTATCTTCTTCGTTACCAAATGAAGCAAGATAAGCTGTTTCCCAATCTCTTAATCCCATATCTGCTTGTAATCCTTGTACATCTTTAACTAGCTTTTTAAATACACTTGAATAATTAAGAGCTATATTATTAGCCCATTCTTCAATTTCTCTTTTAGAACCTTTTCTACCAAGTTTTTGTTGAAACCAAGACTCAACTTCGTCTTCTCTTTGTAATGGAGTCATTACTTGATATTGTGATTTTAATTGATTAATAAGTGCTTCATCAGCCATTTGTTCTTCGTAAGCTGCAAACTTTTCATAATCTTTAGATATTTCTTGAATACCCCAGTTAAATAATTTAAGGTCTTGAGTTTTTCTAAGTCCTTCTTCAGTAGCTACAGGCATTCCTTGAGCGTCTATTGTGTAATCTGATGCTTGTGAGCTAGTAAAAAATACTGGGTCATCATTCATAATTTGATTCCACTGTTCAGTACCTTCTGCAATATAATGTTCTTGGTCTATGTAAGTCATAATAGAAACTACTGCAGCTTCTAATGCAGAACTATATTGACCTTCAGTTCCTAAAAAAGTACTTGGAGGTACAACTTTATTTTCAATTAAATATTTTTGAAATTGTTCAATCTCTCCAGAATCTGTTAATGAGTTCATAAAATAATGAAAGTCTGTAGAAAAATGTGTTGTAAATGATTTATAAACAGGAGTTCCATTTTCAAATTTAGGTTTACCATTTTCATAAACAGGAACTTTTCTACCAGCTTTAGAATCATATTCTCTATCTAAATCATCACCAATACCCATAATAGATAACGATTCTTCTAAAGTATTACCAGCTGCAAATAAACCATACAACATTTCTGCTCCAGATTTGTCTGGTGTATTAAAATTTTCTGGTTGTTTTCTTGAGTTAAATATATTTTTTAATAATAAATCTATATAAGCGGCTTCTTTATTACCATCAATTGCATCTTGAAGTTCTTTAATATTTGTTTCGGTTAAATTATATTTATTTAAACCACCATCATTAAAATTCTTGTCACTTAAAATTTGTAAAAATTGTACACCAGATGATGCGTCTATTCCTAATAAACCTGCATACTTTTTAACCAAATCATCTAGTTCATCTAAAGTAGCTTTATCTACATTATCTGAACTTAAGCTATAATCTACCATTAATCCTCATCAAACATATCTTCTAATAATTCTTTATCGTCTCTATAAAACTTTAGCATAAGACTTGTCCATACATGCCAAAAATCAGGATATTCTGCTATAATGTCCTGTGCTATTTGATTCATAAGTATTCGCATAAATCTAGCTTCTGGCTTCTCTGATTCTAACCACCAAGTTTTAGTTTTACTAGGTGATATTTGCATTGAGTATTTTTCAAATTCTTCCCATTGTTCTAACATTGCAACAAAGCCTTTGCCTGTTTCTTGTTCCATAATTAATTCATTACCAGGCCATACTCTTNTCATTTCATTAAATATATCTTTAATACTTACAGAACCAGGTAATCCCCAATCATCTTCTTGGAAACCTTCTTTAGCAAGTATTAAGTTATTTCTAAATTGTCTTTTAAGCATAGTTGCTTGTAATGTAGGTAAATCTGCTGCGTCAATCATATTTTTATAATTTGTATATGCAAAGTAACCTAATGTGTCATTAACTTTTCTTCTAAACTGGTCAGGTGTTAATTGTGTTTTATCAGGTTGTAAATCCCAAGAAGCTCTTTCTCCAGCTGGATTATCAGGCAATATTAAGAATGCAGATAATTCTGCTTCTTTTAATACTTCTCTATTATCATATCTCCACTTTAATGATTTTTGTGTATAGTTTTGTCTACCAGTATCTGATACTTTAGCTGGTGCAGTTAAATATCCATGCTCCATACCATATGTTTCTAAAAACTGCATAGCAGCTTCAGCATCATTACCATCATTATCTCTTAATATATTTCTATATTCATCTGCTAACACCTGTGCATTCCACATAGTTCCTTGTTTATCTTCTATGTAGTAAGTAGGAGTAAATCCTGTAGGTAATATAAATTGTGCTAATGCTTGTACAGCAAATAAATTTTTAGCTTTGCCTTTAGAATATTCTAAATATGCTTCATCAAGTACTCTTAAAAATTGATAATATTCTTGAGAATACTCTTCAGCATCTGCTAATAGTTCCCAATCTTTATCTACTTTAGTTAAATATTTATCCATTTTGCCAGCATCATACAATCTTCTTGGTTCGCCAATAACAGAACCATATCTAAATATAGATATAGTTGCAGCAGCTCTCATTTGAGCAAACTCACTTTTTTCTATATTGATATCATCATTTGCATCTGGCCCTACATATGCCCAAAATTTCTTTAACCAAGGAGATAATGGAAGAATTTCTCTTATAGTTTCTGGAGGTAAGAAACCACCAAATAAAAATTCTTTCATTTCTGGTTCCCAACCTTCAATAGGTATAAGTTTGTCTAAAGCAAATCCTACAGCTGGGTTAGGGCCTGGTACAAAACCTTGACCTAACAAGTTAATACCAGATAAATATGCTTTAGCAGCTATATCTACTTTACGTGTTTGTCCATTTTCATCTGTATATGTTTCTTTACCATAAACTAATCTTGATAGNAATGGAGCAAATGGATACACAAACATCTTTTCATTTTCTCTACCAGGTTGTGGATTATTTGTAATCCAACCTTCAGTACCATATCCGCCAATCTTAAATGTCTCACCACCCCTAACAGCTACTTGTGCTTGTCTCATCATGTATGGTTTGTTTGATAGTAACTTGCCCCATGTAGTTGCAACCTCAAACCAAATTTCAGGGAATGGGAATATGTTTCTTGTTATATCAGATATAAGATGTCGTTTAGATGCATCATACAATAAATCTTTAGTACCAGCTAATCCAAATGCTTTTGATGTATTATTAGCTATTTCATAAGTCATAGCACCTTTAGCAACAGGCATAGTTTTATTTAATTCTTTCATTTCATCAATAACAGCTTTAGGAATGTTTAATGTTTCAGCTTCTTTAATAAATCTTTTTCTTGCGTCTTTATTAAAGTTTGCCCAGTTGTCTGTTATATACATATAACGATATTGTTTAAATACTGTTGCTCTATTTAAATAAGCTATTGGTTTAGTCATTAATGTATTAAATGCTGTATCAACAAATGCATCCCAAGCTTGGCCTATTTTAGTTTGATTATCTGCACTATCATCAATAGCTTTTACATAACCTAAATCTAAATCTAAACCTTTTCTTTTTTGTCCTTTTGTAATATAAGATTCTTGTAATATATCTGAAAATTTTTCTAATTCTCTTTTAGTTAAACCAGGTGCTTTAAAACTAACATCTTTACCTTTTACATTATCAAGTAATTTTCCTTCATAAATAAATCTTCTTAAATCTTGATTACCTAAATTATCAGATGATGCATTTATATTAAATCTATATTTTGTATCAGGTAAATCTCCTCCACCACCTTTAGTTATTTTTACATAATGAACACCTTCTTCAACTTTTCCACCTGTTTTAAGTCTTATACGTGCTTCAACAGATTGTAAGTATTGGTCAATTACTTTTGGATTATTAGTAATTCCTTTCCATCTTCCACCACCCCAATCAGCTAAATCTCGTCTAGCTGCAGCACCTTCTTTAGAAAATATCCAAGCAGTTAATTCATCAGAACCATAACCGAATTGTGCTACTTTCCTAGATATTAAATCATTTCTTAATTGTAATAATTCCATTCTTACTCCATCAACATACTTTTTAATATCAGTATCAGTTTTTTTACGCATAATATAATTCATGCCTTTAATTCTTCTTTGTTCTCTACCTTGCATACCAGCTAAATTAAATGTTTTTTGTGTAGCTTCTAAATATTCATAACTATCCATTAACCTTATAGCATCAACATTTTCATCTGCCCATTTCATATAAGCTTGTTCTTTAGTTAATCCTTCATCTAACCATTTTTTTAATTTTCCAGATTTAAATACTTCATCTATTTGAGCTGATTCTCTAGCTAAATTTCTAGCTTTTTTACCTGAAGTAACCCATTGAATATAATGTATAGGATGGTTAAAAAATCCATCAAGGCCTGCAGCAACTACACGCATTTGTTCTTCNANAAATACCCTTGTAAAGAAAGCACCTCTTAAAAGTACAAATGGTTTAAATAATTTTCTTGTATAAAAATCAGCAAGCAATGTAAAAGCATCTTCGTTTAATTTACTTGTTCCTATATATCCATTTGCATATGGATTAGGTGAATCTATGTCATCATAAAAATGATAATTATATTTTATCCACCTTCCAATATTTTTAAGATTTTCTGTTGAAGCTTTAAACATACTGTCAGCATTTTCTAATTCATTCCAAGCATTACCATATGCACGTCTAATTAATCTGTAATCTATAAATGGTTGTATATTATCTGCAAATTCAGAAAACAAATGAGCTGAACCTATATCAATACCGTATGTCTCACCTTTATAATCTTGCCAAATCATTCTTTCAGTTTTGGTATATTTATTTCCTATATGAGGCATAGATATAGCTTCATCTGCATAACCAGCTACAAAGTATGCAGTAGCTTGTTCCATTGTAGTATTGTACATTTTTGCAAAAGCTCTCATAACTGGTTGCCATTGTCCACCTAATACTCTTACTCTATTTACATCTCTTACGTTTTGGTCAAACATAAATTTAGAAACTTGTCGTTTTTTTCTAAAATCTATTTTCCAAAATTCTTTTGTTATTTTTGCCATTTCATCTATTGAATAACCAACTGTTTGTAAATGTGAAACTAATTGGTCATAAGCTGCATTTTTATTTAAACCTTTAATTCCAAAATCTGGTACTGCACTCATTAAACTTCTAAAGTATGGGTCTGAGTTATTATAAAAAGCAGATGAAAAACCTAAATATCTTTCAAATTCTGGACCTGACTTAACATCAGTAATACCTATTTTGTTTAATGCTTCTTGTAATCTTTCTTTTATAAGTTTTGTTTCTGTTTGTATTGATTGAGGACCTATAATAAGTTCATCTGTAGATTTAGGCCTTACTAATTTTATTTGTGGCTTTGCAAATCCTTGCCCTTTAGTAAATGTTCTAACAGCACCTATAGCTTTAATAGGAGCGCCAGGTAATGCTTTTAATCCAGCAAGTCCTGCTCCTAATGTTCTTGTAGTTACTCTAGCTGGTATTCTTAATGCACTTCCTAAATATCCACCAATACTTCTAAATGCAGCATCTTCTTTACCTAATACAGAATAAGTTTTTTTAGCAACTCTTTGCATTACTGTTGGGTCTGGTAAATTACCTAATTTTTTAGCTTTGTANGCATTTTCAATTAATATTTTATTTGTTAAAAATGAAGCACCTTTAGGTAACATTTTGTTAGGTAAATAATCTCTTGGTATTTTACCTCCTACATAAACACCTTCATCTATTAATTTACCAAATGTATCTTTAACTCCATCAACACCTTTATTTTGTGCAACACGAATTAATTTTTGTCTTGTACTCGGTTGTAAATTTTTATAAACAGGATTTGTATCCATTAATGTTCTTGCTGTATCTGCATTTTTTGCAACTTCATCAACTAAAGGTTTATAAATTCTTTCAATCATAAAAGGCCTGTTAAGCATTTCATCTTTAGTTTCTCTAAATATTTTAGGCATTACATTATTAGCTAAATATTTTTTCTTAACAGTTCTTTCAACTTGACTAGCTTTTCTTTTGTTTCTATAACCTTTCCATATTCCTACATGGTCAAGAACATCTTCAGCAGTATCACCAGGTTTAGTACCGTCTATTTTTGGTCCTATATCATCAAGTATTTGTTTTGAATCATCTAGTGGTGAGTTATTTGAAACTTTACCTGCTCTATTAATATCAATTATTTTTGTTGATTTATCTAATAAAGGATTAATTTGTCTTAAGTTTCTAAATGCTTTTCCTATTTGTCCTATACCTTTAGCACCAAAATATTCCTCAATAGCCATTGCACCAAAGTCTATGCTTCCAGATAAAAAGTTATATGCACCTGAACCTGGTTTAGTAAATAAAGAAGCTTGATACCTTCCAGGAGAAAATAATATTCTTTGTTGGTCTTCATTGTCATATACAGATTTTTGTTGAAATGCCCAACCACCTTTTCCATATTTTGTATTTGAAGTAAATGAAGCAGTTAAACCAGAAGATTTTCTACCTGCAAAAAAATGTATTCTTGTAGGATTATCTAAACTTGTATAATGTTGTTCACCATTTTCATCATAAGCTTTTAATGGTCTACCTACTTTGCTATAAAATAAATCTTTAGCTTGTTGTTCTGAATAACCATATTCAGTAATTAATTCTTGATATCTTGGGTCATTTTCTGGTTTTAATGTCTCCATACGCATCCAGTGGTCCCTATTAAAGTTAATAGGATTACCTGCGTACATTTCTTTCCACATAGCTCTAAATACAGTTTCGCCACCCATTTTGTGAGCTTCTTTAAACATATCAACATACTTGTTAAGTGTTCCTTTTATATCTAGTTTTTCACCTATACCAGATACTTGTGTAAAACTTACATCAATTGCTAATGCGTCTTGTGCTTCTTGTTTTGTAGCACCATCTTTAATCTTTTTGTCATAAAGTATTAAATCTCTTAGATAAGCTTGTGACCTACCTACAGGCATTCCTCCCCATAGTGCAGGTACAAATCCACCTAATCCACCAGCCCATTTACCTCTTAAACCAAAGTTTTGCCATAAAGCATCATAAGCTTGTGCAGCCCAAACACCATATTGTATATCTCCTGGTTTAGCTCCACCTTGTGATAATCCCATAGTCCAAAAATCAATTGGTTTAATATGCATATTATTTTCAAAATCACCACCATTTTTATAATGGTCTTCAGTTAATTTATCCCATAACTCTGATTGTTCTTGAACATTAGATAAAGAAACTTCTTCTACAATATCTTGTACAGCTTCGTTTTGTGCTGCATTAGGTACAGTAAAAGCAATTTCTTTAGCTAACGTTTTAGGTAATGCTGGATAAGCAGTTGTAGTATCAATTAAGTTATCTGCTATAGCTTCTCCTTCAGGAGTTTTAAATATTTGTTGCCAGACTTTATATTGTTTATTTAAGGATTCTATTGCAAATAATGCATCCCTTTCCATAAAAGGGTCTTGAAAAAGGAAACCCATTAAACGCTCCTAGTATTTATTAACTCCGCTATAACTGGGTGTGGGTTAACAGAATACAAAGCTGCAAGAATAATATCGGTTTCATCTTCTAATTGGTCAACAGGTCCAGTTCCTGGTCCGAAAGCAGCTCCTTGACTAATAGGTTCTTGTGGTCTTTCTGTTGGAGCAAAAACATTAGGTCTTGCTGGTTGGTCCATTGGAAATGGAGCATTAGCTCCTCCTGAATCTCCTAATGGAGCAGCAGCTTGTTGTGCAAGTAATTGTGTTTGTTGTCCATATGGCATATCAGGTATTCTAACTTCTGGTTGTTTCCCATCAGTTCTCTGACTTAATGCACCTGGACCACTAACAGCAGCTGGTTGTGATGGCTTTCTGTATCCACCTCTACCTCTTTTTTTAGCCATAGTAATCATCCTTTATCATTATTATTATTCCTGGAGCAGGATTGATAATTGTAAATGCTTGGTTTCTAAAAGGGTCAAACAAGTTAACTTCTTCTTCATCCATTTCATCAACAATACCAAAATTGCTTTCGATTATATTCCAAAAATTAAGTTCTGTATCTTCCATATCCATTACATACCACCGCCTAAAGCTTGAGCTACGCTTGGTGGGCCTGCTTGTTCTTGCATCATTTGTTGTTCTATTACTGCTTGCTCTGCAGGTGGTAATTGTGGTTCTTGTGGTGTGTAAAACATCTTAAGTATATCTGTCATTTCACCTGGATATTCATAAATAGCTATAACAGCCATAGTTGCAGCCATATCACCTTGAGCTGACCTAGCTAATACAGATTCAAATAAAACATTTTCAGCTTTATTTTTTCTAATACGTTCTTGTACTTTAGCTATATTATCAAGACCATCAATATTATCTTGTAACGTTTCTGTGTCTATAACACCAGCTTGTAACAATTGCAAACCAGTAACAATTTTTTGTGGTTCATCAAATCCGGCCATAACACCATAAACACGTCTTGTTCTATATTCACCTGCAATATCTGATAATGGTGCATAATTTTCAGAGAAACTTGTACCTGCGTAAAAACCTGTTATAGGTTTTTTTTGTAATTCTGGGAATTGTGCAGCTAATAAAGTATCCATCTCTAATCTTTTAGCATCCATTTGTTGCAAACCGTGTTTAACTATTTCTCTATATTCATTAATCATTAATGACATAGTGCTATTTAATTCTGATAAACCTGCTCCTGTAACAAATGAATTAGGTGATTGGCTATCGTCAGTAACTGGATAACCACCTACCATACGCAGTTGTCTTTCTAATCTATCTACTTGTTGAAATAATTGATAAGGTATATTGTTTTGTGGTTTAGAAACTTGTGTACCTGGTGCTAAATAGTTAACAGCAAATCTACCTTTTCTGTATTGGCCTGATTCTAATTCACCAGATATGTTTGTTTCTGTAAATACTGAGTCTTCCATAGCTATAGCTGACATAATATTTATTTTTGCCATCATAGCCATAAGGCCTATTACGTGGTCGTATTGTCCTTTGAGTTCATCAAAAGCTAATCGTTTCATAAATATAAATGGAGTACCAGACAAGAAGTTTGGAATAAAATCTAAAATCATATTTTTTTCTGGGAATACTACATAAGTACCACCTACGTCATAGTATTCAATAATTCTTACGCCTTGTCCTGTATTATCTTCCCAATTAGATTGNCTATCAGTTTCATATTGTTGTCCTACACCACCAGGTCCATATGATGCTTCATTAGTTTCTGATTCATCAGGATTTAAAATTTCTTTTGCAAATTCAGGATACAATTGTGCAAGTTTATATCTAGGTACTCTTCTTAGTACTGCAAGTTCTCGTGGTTGTTGGTCAGGGCCAAAGTTCCCTGGGAAAGTATCGTACGGGTCACGGAGTTCTGCCGTAGGATATATATAACCATTTTTATCTGTGCGTGTCGTTATTATCCAGGCGCAGTATCCGTAACCTGGCAACCATCTAGCTGCCTGTCCTAATTGTAGCGAAAGATTTTGTTTCTCGTCATAACTTGTAACAATTCTTTCTAACTTCTCTGCTCTGAATTTAGCTCTGTCAGATGTATTATGATTTAATATATCTACACGAACTTGTGGTATACCTGAAATCTTTTGTGCAAGTCGGTCAATACCTGACTGCAACATGTTTGGAGCTGGTAATAAATCAGCATCTGATGATTCCATTTTTTCACCAAGCAATGCTTTCATACCTTCAACTCCACCATTCAAAATTGCTTTAATTCTAGCTTTTTGAACTTGTCTTTCTTTTGACGGTTTGCCATTAACTAATTGAGTAGCATTATCAACTATCTCTCTATAATTCTTAATATCTAAATTTTCTATCCCCATGGTGCCTCATTATACTCTGTATATCCAAAATCTGTGTAACTAGCCTCATAATCTAGTCCCATGCCTGCGAGTTGTTCCTTATTCATTCTTCGGAAGACTTTCATAGGAAACCACCCTGCCATAACTATATCAGTTTTTTCTTTGTTTCGCTGAGAAACTGGCTTTCCATCAAAATAAAGTAACTGTTGTCTATAGGCATTAACTTTAGCTTGTGATTCAGAATCTCCAACAGGTAAGTGTATTTTTTGGTTTTCAAATAATCCAGCCATTGAACCAACACCGTACATAGGGTCATGCTTATTATTTCCAGTTACATGTCCTTGCATTGTTATACCACCTCTTAAAACAAATTCTTTTATTTTATCATCTTGNCTAATAGCTGTTTGAAATCCATTTTCTTCAATAATCCAATGTTGTAAATCATATTTGTGTAACCAATCAGACATAATCTGTAAAGCATGCTTCACTCCNCCACCTTGTCTATTCTCTATATCAATTAAGAAAAGTTCACCTCTAGGTGCATTAATACCCCATAGTACAGCTGCTTGATAACCAGAAGAAGCAGGGTCAAGTCCAGCAACTAAATATAAGTTGCCTGGTACCTGCCCAATAACTAAGTCAGGCCTCATACATTGGTCAATCATATTCATTGTGAATATCTGTGTACCTTCAACAAAGGCCTGATTGTAATAAACCATTTCAAATATTTTTCTACCACCTGTAGTTTCTGCTGCTTGCATTCTTGTATTAAGCCATTTAAAAGTTCTTTTGCCTGGCCATAACATACATTCAACATGTTCTTCTACTTCATGGTCTGGTATTTGGCAATCAAGATTATGTGCTGTTTCAACTATTTGGTCAAATGAATCATTAGCTAAAAGATGATGATATAAATCATCTGAGTGTTGTCTTGAACCTATTACAACTACAGCAGTATGTTCCTCTTTTCTTGAAGATAAAGTTGTTGTCCACCATTGCCTAGTATTTTCTCTTGCACCAGGTTGCATTGTTGTTTGATGGTCCTCAATGTCGTCTGCAATTATTAAGTCACAGTCTCTTGATAAGATTTTACCACCTTTACCTACAGCAACCATAGTTGGTGATTTAATACCTGGTACTGTTCTAGTACCTACAGTAAATTGATTCTGTGACCAGTTCTTACCTGACCTATTATCTGGTTTAAAGTTTTTNCCTGGTNCNCAAAANTCTTCTATNAAGTCTTTCNTTNTNNTCTAAGATGNTCTAATACNGAACTGATACAGCATTCTTTGCNATNTNNTCNTTTCCACCNACCCACATNATNCNTATNTTNGGGTTTNNCATNATNTGATANACAGCAAAATGTATTAANANTTCTGTNTTNCCATGTCTNGGAGGACTTAATATAATTAATTCTTTACCCCCCTCTATAGCATCTATAATATTATTTATCCAGTTCTTATGAAAATCAGCAGTCTCATATTTTTCGCCCGTTTCTGTAGCAAAATATCTATTGCGGAAGCTCGAAAAATTCTTTAAACTTGCTTTAGTTTCGTCTGATATCTCCCAATCTTCTGCAGCTACTTCGTTCTTAACATCTATTTTGTATGCTGCTGCCATTCTGGATACTGTGGCACTAGTGGTGCCTAAAGCTTGCGCTATCTCACCCACAGTAAGGGTGCCTGCTGCGAGTTCCTCCCCGTATTTTTCTTTAAATTCGTCATAAAAATT
>PBPX01000049.1 GCA_002724835.1 Actinomycetota bacterium
GGATAAGTGGATACTTACACTTTGGTTTAGAGAGAGGGATTATATTTTGAAAAAATCGGATATCCGTAAAGCAGTAAAACAGATGGAATCATCTGACAAGAAACAGGCTAAAAAACAAAACAAGCCTAAACCTTTAGAAACCCAGATGAAAGATATACTGGAAGGTAACAATAGGAAGTACCATGTCTAAGAGATCAGCACAACCTTGGCAGAAGTTCACCCCAGAGGATGATGGTGGTTTTACTCTTGAGACATTCCAAGATACTACACCTGTTCTTGAGAAAAACAAATCAGATTACAATAACTACGGAGATAAAAAAACTCCGGGTAAACAAGGCGAGGGCGTAAGGGTTGCATCCATTCCTATCACCGTATGGGAGAAGTGGATGAAGGAAACCAACGGCATGATCCAAAAGGATTCAAATCTTTTAAAGAAATACCTTAACGACCCTGATAACAAATACTTTAGGACAACTCCTACGAGGATTTAATTATGTGGCTATACCAACCTACATTTACTGGTAATGACCAACTGCCTATCATTAACAACAGAGTATGGTTTAAAAGTAAAAACAGTTAATGGCTATATCTAACTACACTGAACTACAGACAGCGGTAGCAAACTGGTTAGACAGGGATGACTTGTCTGCCAGAATACCGGAGTTTATTGGGCTATGCGAGGCGCGGTTTAACCGCTCCTTGCGTATTCGCGCTATGGAAACTCTGGATACCTCTGTGTCTACTGTGGCAGATACCAAGACTATAGCACTGCCTACAGGCTATGTTCAGATGCGTGATATACATATCACTGGCGATCCGCTTGTTCAGTTGCAGTATGTTACCCCTGAGATTATGAACCGCATCCATGCGGGAAGTGTAGCCGGTAGGCCAGAGGTGTACACTATCATTGGTGAGAACATTGTGCTTGGGCCAACGCCTGACGCTGTGTATTCTACAAGTATGTTGTACTACAAGACGTTTGATGCGCTTAGTGATTCTAGCCCAACCAACTGGGTGATTACTAATGCGCCAGATGTTTATTTGTATGGGACTCTGCTAGAAGCGGAGCCTTTTCTTATGAATGATGCTAGGGTTCAACTATGGGCTACAGCATTAACTGAATCTATTAATACCCTACAGGAACAGGATAACAAGGATAGACACTCTGGTTCCGCTCTTAGGGTGATGAACACAGGCGGGTATCACTAATGGGATTAGAAAGCGCAACCTATTTAAACGGACTCGTTGATACAAACCCCGGCGCTACAGACAATGTATCGCAAGGTGACGATCATCTCCGTTTAATCAAATCTGTTCTAAAGAATTCGTTTCCGTCTGTAGATGCGGCGGTAAACGCAATTCACACTGGAACGTCTGCACCCTCTACCTCAATTTCGGCGGGGTTGTTATGGTTTGATACAACCAACAATGTATTGAAGTTAAGGAATGAGGATAACGATGCGTGGATTACGCTACCAATATCCCCGGTAACATCTAATACTGTAGACATTGATGGCGGCTCTATTGACGGTACAGCCATTGGAGCAACATCAGAATCCACAGGTAAGTTTAGTTCTGTAAACATCGCGGGTGATGGAGCCACGGTAACAGGTATTAAAGATGAAGATGATATGGCATCTGATTCTAATGTTAAACTTGCTACCCAACAGTCCATCAAAGCCTATGTAGATTCACAGGTTACAGCACAAGATTTAGACGTTACGACTGATAGCGGCAGTATTGACATTGACCTTGACTCCGAGGCTCTTACAATTGCCGGTGGTGAAGGCATTGATACATCAGCCACAGGAACCACCGTAACCATTGCGGGTGAAGATGCCTCTACCTCAAACAAAGGTATTGCATCGTTTAACTCTGATAACTTCGCCGCATCCTCTGGTGACATTACAATCAAGGATGGCGGTGTAGCCAACGCTGAACTGGCGGATATGGCGGCTAACACGGTTAAGGTTAGAGATGCTAACTCTTCCGGTGTACCCTCTGATAAGACCGTAGCAGACACAGAGATTCTTATTGGTGACGGCACAGGATTCACTGCCGCATCCCTCTCTGGTGACGCCACCATGACTAACGCAGGGGCAGTAAGCGTAGTCAAGATTCAGGGGCAGTCAGTTAGCGCAACCCCCGCGACTAACGACCAATACCTTAAATACTCTAGTTCATCTAACGAATGGCAGAAGGTAGACGTTCTTGCTCCTGACCGACTAACTACCAAGGGTGATCTTCTTGTATACAACACGGTTGACTCAGAAACGAGACTGCCGGTTGGTACTAATGATTACTCCTTGTTGGCTGATTCCTCTGCCACTAACGGTGTAGCATGGAAACAGGTACAGACCACCACGATTGCTGACGATGCTGTTACTGCTGACAAACTGGCTGACACTGCTGTCACGCCGGGAAGTTACACGGCTTCTGCGATTACAGTAGATCAGCAGGGAAGAATAACAGCCGCAAGCAGTGGCAGTTTCATTGCTAAGACAGGCGCTAACGCATCAGGTCAACTCCCCTCTGGTACTACCGCACAGAGAGATGGATCACCCTCTGCGGGTATGATTCGTTATAACTCTGACACAGGAAGTTTTGAGGGTTATGGAGCGGCTTGGGGTAGCATTGGTGGTGGAGCATCAGGAGCAGGAGGGGATGAGATATTTTATGAAAATGAACAAAATGTCACAACCTCATATTCAATTTCGTCTAGCGAAAATGCTATGAGTGCAGGGCCAATAACCGTCGATTCGGGAGCCACTGTCACTATTCCTAGCGGATCAACTTGGGTTATAGTATGAGTACATTAGAAGTTAATTCAATCGACAAAGAGAGCGGTTCCACGCTGACTCTCGGCGGGTCTGGAACGCAAGTCACGCTACACGCATCTGCCACTTCATCTGGGTTTGATTCTGGTCTTGCCTCTGTACAGGTCTTTACCAGTTCGGGAACTTGGACGCGACCAAGCGGAATCACAAAAGTAATTATGGAAGTGCAGGGGGCCGGAGGAAGTGGGAGCGCGGGCGGGTATTACAACAACGGCTCCGCTGGCGGTTATGCGAAGAAATTATTGGATGTATCGTCAATCTCTACCTCGACGATTACCGTTGGAGCAGGAGGCGCGGCTAAATCCGCAAACACAGGAGCGGGTAATGCGGGAGGGGATAGTTCTTGGGCTGACGGCACAAACACAATCACAGGTAGCGGGGGTCTCGCGGGTAGCGGATCAGTAAATACTGGGGTTGTTGGTGGGGCCGCAAGCGGGGGCGACATCAATATTCCGGGAGGCAGAGGAAGCATGATCAACTATGGGGCGGGAGATTCCATGTTCGGTTATGGGGATGTTGAACAAACTGTCGATGGTGTTGGGTATGGAAGCGGTGGATCATATGGTTACACAACATATGCGGGTGGGGCAGGCGCTCCCGGAATCGTAGTCGTGTGGGAGTACAAATAATGAAATACGCAATAGTCAAAGACTCCCTCGTTACAAACATCGTGGAATGGGATGGCGAGTCTGAATACACGGTAGACGGCGAACTGATCCAAGCAGATGAAAACGCATGGATTGGAGGCGAATATAACGGATCATTTGTTGCTACACCGCCTACACCAGATAACGGTACATACGTTGAAAAACGTCAGGCTGAGTATCCACCAATTGGTGATCAACTAGATGCGCTTCTTAAACATCTTAATTACCGCAGAACCCAAGGCGATGAACTGGTTCAACAACTAGATGATGTCATTGCTGAGTGGCTGTCTGTTAAATCGAGGCATCCTAAATCATGAGTAGCGAATTAAAGACAAATAAGATTTCTCCGGCAACGGGGACTACCACGACTCTCGGAGATGCTTCGGATGTTTTCCAACTTCCCGCATCTGCTGAGATCGACATTGCCTCTGGCGCGACTCTGGATGTAAACGGAACGCTAGACGTAACAGGTGCGACTGTATCTGGACTGACAACTGGTTCGATTGTAAAAATTTCCTCGACTGCCGTAACTTCATCAGTTTCAAGCATAGATTTTGCGGCTTGTTTTTCCGCAACTTATGAAACCTATTTGGTTACGTTTGTGTCTATTGGCAACGCATCAAGCAGTTCGATGTATGCGCGATTTGGAGACTCTGATCTCTCTACAACCAGAACACACGGAAGTCAGTACCACATTAATTACGCCAATAATTCAAACGCTACAGAAACTTACACTTCGTCAACAAATGGTTTCGTGATTGCGCCCTACGCAAACACAGGAAACATTCTTGCATCCAGTGGTCAATTTTGGGTGTATGACCCTTATGACTCATCTGTCGCGACGAAAGTAACAGGAATGTGGCAAGGATATTCGGACAATCATGCGACTTATGTTGGTGGTTACATCGGCGGTCAAGTTACTGCCGCATCTCAAGATGAATCTATCCAATTTCATATGTTGAGCGGAAACATTGGTAACGCATCTATAACTGGACGTATCACAATCTATGGAGTCGCACACTGATGACTTACACGAAAAATGATGTTGCCCCAAAGATCGTCAACGGTGAACCTGTTGAACTTTCTGACGCAGACAAACAAATTATTGCGGATCAGTGGAACGCTAATCAAGAAGCGGCACAGGCAAACCAGTGGAAACATCAGCGTCTTGCCGCTTATGCCTCAGTAGGCGATCAACTAGATATGCAGTATTGGGATTCGGTGAACGGAACCCGAACTTGGCTCGACCACGTTGAAGCAGTGAAGGAGGCTTATCCTAAATGAGTACAGTCAAAGTAGACACTATTGAGCCTCGCACAGCGAGTAGCACCATCACGATTGGAGCGGCGGCTAACAACCTAACCACGCTTACGTCAGCGGCATCCATCACGATGGACTTAAACAACAACAATAACTTCAAGGTTACGCTTGCTCACAATGCTACGTTCAACAATCCGTCTAATCCCACAGCAGGGCAGACAGGCTCTATCTTCATTACGCAGGATGGCACTGGCTCAAGGACAGCCAGTTGGGGAACCTCATGGGATTTTATCGGTGGAACCGCACCCACTCTGACTACGACTGCGGCGGCTACTGACCGTATTGACTACATCGTACTTGACTCCACCAACATACAGGCAGTTGCTACTCTGAACTATTCCTAATGAGTCTTAACGGTAATAACGTCATTGGCAGTTCTGGTCACAGAACTAATCAGCCTCCTTTTGAGATCGACCAGTCGTTGCGGTTTAACGATGATGATTCTGCTTATTTGAGCAGGACTCCAAGCGCGGGTAATCGTAAGACTTGGACATGGAGCGGCTGGATAAAGCACTCAACAGTTGGTTCTGATTATTGGGAAAATGTATTTGGAGCAAAAACTGATTCCAACAATTACGCCTATATTGTTTTTGAGGCTGATGTACTCAGGTTTTTTAATTATGTTTCAGGATCGCAAAATGGACAGACTTCAACATCTGCTCCGCTTTATCGTGATCCAGCGGCGTGGCGGCACGTTGTAATTGCGTGGGACACCACTCAAGCAACAGATACTAATCGCCTTAAAATTTACATAAACGGAGAGCAATTAAGCCTCCCGGCAACTGTAAACTATCCTTCTTTAAATCACGATGGAATTATCAACAGTGCTACTCCACATTACATTGGTGGGCAAATAAATGGAGAGTTTGACGGCTACCTAGCCGAAATGAACTTTATCGACGGCACTGCCTTAGACGCATCCTCCTTTGGTGAAACCGATTCAGCCACTAACCAATGGGTTCCTATCGAATACGTTGGAAGTTACGGTACTAACGGCTTTTACCTTCCATTCTCAGCCACGGAACTTGCGAATAGTTTCACTTCTGATAATAGCGGAACTATTATAGATGCTTATACTTCCGGTTCTGGCAACTGGACTTGTCCCGCCGGAGTAACCTCTGTTGAGGTTCTTGTAGTTGCCGGTGGAGGTGGAGGCGGAGGTCTTGGAGGCGGTGGTGGTGCGGGTGGCGTTGTTCACCAAAGTAGCAGAACAGTAGTACCGGGAAATACATACGCATACTCTGTTGGCACTGGCGGAAGTGGCAATAATTATGGATTTGGTCTTTGGGGAGGAAATGGCGGAAATAGTACCTTTGACACGATAACGGCTGTCGGAGGCGGTGGAGGATCAGGAACCGGATATGCCGGTGGCGCAGGAAAAGACGGTGGTTCTGGCGGCGGCGGTAATGGAGGGTATGCAAGCCCCGGAGGTTCTGGCACTCAAGCAGATTCTGGTGGAGGTACTGGCTACGGAAATGATGCCGGTGATGGATACGGAGGAAACTACTACGGAGGTGGTGGTGGAGGAGCCGATACTGCCGGTGGAGATGGCAATAGCCCGTCAGGATATACAGGTGCGGGTGGATCAGGAAAACTATTTTCTACCTTTACTGCTTATGGAACCACATCAGGAAACGTAGCATCTTCAGGAAGTGATGGTGGCTACTTCGGTGGTGGAGGAGCCGGTGGTGGGGGAAACGGTACAAGCGCCGGAACCACAGGTGTAGGCGGTGGCGGATCAGCCGGAATAAACACATCAAACGGCGGAGATGCGATAGCGAACACTGGCGGAGGCGGCGGCGGTGGAGGAAATTCTACAGGAGGTGATGGTGCTTCAGGTATTGTCCTTATTAAATATACGGGGCCGCATACCGTAACAGCCAACGGTGACGTAACCAATACCCGCGCTCAGAAGAAGATCGGCAGTTCATCTATTAAGTTTGATGGTACTGGTGATTATCTTGAAATGCCTGATTCAAGTGATTGGGATTTTGGTAGCGGTTCGTGGACTGTTGAAGGATGGTTTAATGTTTCATCATGGACAGATAGTTCATTTATCTGGAATCACTGGCAAGATGATAATAACTTTGTAGGAATCCGCATACTATCCGGCGGCGATTTAAATATTCTCTCTAAATCGTCCGGCAGTGTTGTTCACAATATAGATTTTACAAGTGTAGATTTATCTACAGATACTTGGATACATCTTGCTGTTGTCCGTGATACCAGTGCGGGAAACTTTGTTATATACAAAGATGGCACAAGTGTTGGATCATCGTCTAATTCCACGGCTATGCCTAATGTTACTGGCACAGCAAGAATTAACGGCGGCAGAGTATATGGGAATTATTGGACAGGATACTTAGATGAATTTAGGGTATCCGACACGGCAAGATATACCAGTTCATTCACCCCATCCACCACAGAATTTACCGCTGACTCAAACACCAAACTCCTGATCCACTCAGACTTTGATGGTGGGCTAGGCGCGGATAACTCCGGCAATACCAACGACTTCTCTGCAACTAATCTGGTTGCTACAGATCAGGTACTTGATAGCCCGACGAATAACTTTTGCACTTGGAATCCGATAGATATTTTTGCCGCAAATCTTGCGGGTGTTGTATCGGAAGGCAATTTAAAGATTGTTGATAGCGTCAACCATATTGCCTACAGAGGAACCTATGGTCTCAGTTCTGGAAAATGGTACTGGGAAATTTATATGATTACCATAGGAGCGGCGGCAAATTGTAGAACAGGCATTTGTAAGACCAACACTTATGGTACGTCCTCTGGTACTGGGCCAATTGATATGGGCGTTGCTTATACCTACGATGCTGATGGACAAAAGACTGTTCCCGGTAGCACTGGTGCTTATGGAGCAACCTACGCCGCAGGCGATATTGTTGGCGTTGCATTGGATATGGATGCGGGAACCCTTACGTTTTACAAGAACGGCGCTACTCAAGGCCAAATGGCTTCAGGAATTACTGATGAGGTTGCGCCACTCGTATGTGAGGGAAATGGCAGTTACCAGTTTGACTCGATAGCGAACTTCGGCCAAGACAGTTCATTCGCCGGAGCAAAAACATCACAAGGCAACCAAGACGGCAACGGCATTGGCGACTTCTATTACACGCCACCTTCGGGCTATCTAGCACTTTGCTCAGACAACCTCAGTAGCCCAAGCATCGCTGATCCTACTAAGCACTTTAATACGGTGTTGTATTCTGGGAATGATACCTCTCAGTCAATAAGCGGT
>PBPX01000008.1 GCA_002724835.1 Actinomycetota bacterium
TTTTTGTAGTCTGATTTTTTAGAACTTGTTTTAGAAAGCAAATTTTTTGTCGACAGAGTTTTTATTTTTTTTTGATTATATCCATCCATTGAATTTTTATGGATAGGTAATCTTGGATCTTCCCTTTCAACAACAAAAGCTACTTTTTTCATACTATTCAATATTAGTAGTTGGCATATCTAACTAATTATTAGCTCTGTTTTAGAGACTTTGTTTATTTGTAGGAAAGTGGGCCTAGTTAGATTTGAACTAACGACCTCATCCTTATCAGGGATGCGCTCTAACCAGGCTGAGCTATAGGCCCTTATGTCATATATACATTAGTAAGGAAAATAAAATATTTCTAAAATTTTTTCATTTACACTTAAATACAGGGCATAATATAAAAAGCGAGGGGATGTAGCTCAGTTGGAAGAGCACCTGCTTTGCAAGCAGGGGGTCGTGGGTTCAAGTCCCATCATCTCCACAATAAGGTAATCTAAATATATGGAAAATAAAAATTTTGATAACCTAAACGATGAAGAGCTCTCCGAACTAAAAGACTCTTTAGAAGAGACAATTCAGGACAGAAAAAGAAAACGTTTAGCAGCTTCTAAGAAAGCAATGGGAACAAAAGGGATTGCTACTGCTTGGGTAATTATTGCTATCCTCATCTCTATCTATAGATATATTTCTGTTTAAATGGAAATTTTAATTGCTTCATTTATTGGTTTTATTATCTTCAGATTTCTTAAGAATTCAATTGGTTCTCTAGCAAGTATTCCTCCTGAAATTGATCCAACCGATGTTTTAGAAACATCCCAATCTTTTATATGTAACGCATGCGNAACAGAGCTCACAGTTAATTTTCAATCAGTAGTAGTAAATGAACCTCNTAAGCATTGCAAAGAAGAGATGACCCCAATAGAGGAATGAGCAATAATTGAATTTTTCTAGAGAGAATCAAGTAAATAAGTTAAATCAAAATAAAAATTTTGAGTTATTGATCATAGGAGGAGGAATTGTTGGGGCTGCAGCTTTAGAGATGGCTTCAAATCAAAATATNAATACATTACTAGTTGAGAAAAATGATTTTTCATCCGGAGCATCAAGTAGAAGTACGAAACTGTTACATGGAGGAATAAGATATTTGCCGCAAATGCAGTTTGGCTTAGTAAGAGAAAGCCTGCAAGAGCAGAAGGTATTAAAAAATTTACTAGGAGATTTATATAAACCATTGGATTTAGTAACTCCAATATATAAAGATGACGGATTTGCTGACCTACCAAAATTATTTCAATTAAATAATTTTGCATCAGCAGTATTTAAATTTGGATTATCTGTTTATGATTTTCTAGGTTCTAGAAGTAAGTCTGAAAAACACCAATCAATAACTAAAGAAGAAACAATCAGCATGTTTCCACACATAAAGAAAGAGAAATTAAAGAAGAGTTTTATATTTAGAGATGCCCAAACCGATGATGCAAAGTTAGTTTTGACGTTACTTAGAAATGCTGTTGAGGTAAACCAATCAACAGCAATAAACTATTTAGAGGTATTAAATATAAATAAGNATGATAAAGGATACAATGTTGAACTTAAAGACACTATAAACGAAGAAGAATACAAAATTACGTGCAATAATATTATTGCCGCAACGGGCACACATTCNTTACCCGGACAATATTTATCAAAATCAACAAAACTTACATTTAGTGGAGGTGCCCACTTGNTTCTTAAAGGNGACCCTTTAAGGTTAAATAACAAAGGAGTCCTTCTTCCAAGGACTGAAGATGACAGAGTTATGTTTGTGTTACCTTGGTTGGATAACACAATTGTAGGAACCACTGATACAAAGGACTTTTCGGGAAATCTTGATATTCCTTTTGCTAATGAANATGATATTGAATATTTAATTAGAAATGTTAAAAAATACTTTGATATCGAAAATATAGACTACATATCTTCATGGTCAGGAGTAAGAGCTTTAATTGGNAGTAGTGAAACTTCTTCAAAAAATATTTCACGAGGTCATTTTATTAACNATATTGAAAAAAATTTTGTACAGGTTGCAGGAGGGAANCTTACAGGATTTCGAATCATTGCAAAGGAGGCTTTACGCAGCCTNTTCAATAATGAATTTGAGTTATCAGAACTAGATTTTGTTGAAGAAATTATAAATATAGATAATCAATTAAATAATGAAAATATTCAAAAATGCATAGAAAATTATTCGGCAGCAAAGCCAGNGGATTATATGATAAGGAGAAGTCACTTAGGTTGGTTTAATAAAGACGGGGGAAAAGACTCTATAGATGAAATAGTTAAAAAATTTAAATACAAAAACGGAAAAGAGGAAACTTTAAAAGAACTAAAAGCTGAGGGGTTAATAAGGACTATTAATTAGCGATACTCAGTTGTCATTATGAAGCCAATCCCAATAAGGCCAAGTCCGCTCCATAAATACCATCTTGATACCGATCCAGGAAGTAGAGTAAGATAGTTCAACACAATAAGTAAAACTCCAAGCACCATTAATGCAGTCATAATTATTACATANGTTCTTGAAGACGGCCCNTTGTCACCAAAGGTCTGGGAAGACANTTTTTTAGATTGAGTTGCTTGGGAGTTTTTAACTCTTTTTTTTGAAACAGGCATAAGGAGATTGTAAACTAATTACTTTTTATTTCAATATATTTATTCTTAGAAATATTTAAAATGCCATCTCTTTCAAGGTCTTTGATTAATTTATTTAAAGTNTTTTNTTTAATATTTAATTTTTTAGCCAGCTCAGAAGATCGGACTTTTTTTGTATTGATTAATATATTTACAATTTGCCCTCTTTTTTGTCTATTTGAATTTTGAAAAGGTTCTTGTTGTTTTTTAGTTAATTTAATGTATTTCATGCATTGATTTTCTAAGGGGCAAATATCACATTTAGGATTAGTACTAGTACATATATAAGAACCTAAATCCATAAGAGCTTGATTAAAGTCTCTCGAATTGAAATGTTTAAGCAAGTCTTTTTCATTTTCTTCTATAAATTTATCAGCATTATCTTTTTTGAAATATCTTCCTATGACTCTTTTAACGTTTGTATCAACTGTTATTACCTTTTCTCCGTAAGCAAAGGAAAGTAAAGCAGAGTTTGTATACTTACCCACTCCTGGAAGCTCCATAAAGTTGGGNTATAAATCATTAAATGATTTCTTACTTAATATTTTTGCTGATTCGTGAAGCCTTATTGCTCTATTGTTATAACCTAAACCTGACCAAAGTTTTAATATTTTCTTTTTTGAAGCTACTGCCATTTTTTCTGGATTCGGATATTCTGATATGAATTTTTTGTAGTATTTATTAGCTCTATCTANNTGAGTCTGTTGAGATAAAATCTCAATTAAATATATCTTCCAAGGATCATTAGTTTTTCTCCATGAGAAATTTCTAGCATTGTTTTTNTACCANGATCTAATATTCTCTTTAAAATGAGAAACTTCAGTCTTCAAAAGTCAATTCTANTGGAGACTCTGGATCAGTTAGCTCCCCACCTCTTGGAATCTGCTTAACAATTCTTCCATTTGTATCACCAGAAACGGTAGCTACTAGTCCCGCTTCTTCTAATATATCTAATGCTTCTTGATAATTCAATCCTTCAACTTCAGGAACTTCTATCTTTATTCCAAGTGAGACAATCACGCTAATTATTTGATCNGGNGTTACTATTTCACCTGCTTCAGGCAAGGTATGTGAGACAAGACCCACTGAAACATCTTCGGAGTATTCTTCAATAAACTCATACTCTAGCCCTAAAGTTTCAAGTATTTGAATAGCATCAACAAGAGACTTTCTTGATAAGTCACTAATTTCAATTAGGCTAGGTCCATTTGATACAACTAAGTCAACACTTGAGCCAGGACTCATTTTAGTTCCAGCTACTGGATTTTGAGAAATAACAAAACCTCTAGGGATGTCATCATCNTTTACTTCAATTGTCTGACCTAAAGTAAACCCATTNTGTTCGATAATNTAAATAGCTCTAGCTGTTTCTAAATCAATGATATATGGAATTGGAAAGGCCTCAGGTCCTACGGAGACAATAATTGTTACTAAAGTATCAGGNTTTGTTATTGTATTTGCNAATGGCTGCGTACGAATGACCGCTCCCGACGGAACGNTTGGGTCAGCAGAATTTTCTATNCCGACNTTAAACCCTAAAGCTTGAAGATCAGTGAGAGCCTCTGCTTGGTCACTGCCAGTTAGGTCTGGTATTTCTATTAAGGTTGGAGCACCACCATCTACAGGAAGTCCATCAAATATTTGNGATAGAGTCCAAAAAGTTCCTAAAACTAATCCTATTGAAACAATCAAAGCAGGAAGAGTAAATTTATATTTAATTTTAGGGTTTGTAAGATCAACCAAACTTTCTTGAGTTTGCACCATTTCCAATTGGTTTCTTTGCTGCAACAAAACAGCTCTTAAATCCTCTGCACTTTTAAATCTNTCCCTTGGTGTTTTATGAAGNAGNTTTAATATTGCATTTTCAATNCCTCTTGGTAGGTCTTGTCTATATTTAGATGGCTTTTCTGGCTTTTCNGTTAAATGTTTTGTTGCTGTAGCTATTGGAGTATCAGCTTCAAAAGGAGGGGTTCCTGTAATCAACTCATAAAGAACAGTACCTAGGGAGTAAAGATCTGACCCAACAGATACAGCTTTTCCTTGCGCTTGTTCGGGAGATATGTAACTTGCTGTTCCTAATATTGAACCAGTTTTAGTAATATCACTTTCTTCATCTTGAATAGAAACTATACCGAAATCAGTTACCTTTACTTTACCGCTTGGGGTAATCATTATATTGCCTGGTTTTATATCTCTGTGAACAAGACCTTGTGAGTGAGCTGCTTGGAGCCCATTTGCAACTTGTGCACCTATAAACAGAACATCGCTTAAACTTATAGTCTTTCTATTTGAAATAATTGATGTCAAAGTATTGCCCTCAATGTATTCCATTACAAAGTACGGCTCTTCTTCAATACCCCAGTCAAAAATTTGAACAATATTTGGATGATTTAAATTTGCTGCTGTTTG
>PBPX01000009.1 GCA_002724835.1 Actinomycetota bacterium
CTTTTAGTAAAAAAAATGGTAATCTAAGAGTGCGTTTCAATTAAGTGTGATACGCAGCCCTGTTGGGAAGCCCTCTAACGAGGGCTTCCGTTTTTTATAGACGCTCTTTTAAAATTTCTAAGGTATTTCCCCATGTTATGTCAGCAACATAAGCAATAAGATATTCACAACCAATATCTTTAAATTTATCTAGACTTTCAAATACTTCCTCTTTTGATCCTACAAGCGGTCTGTTAAGAAAATAAGATTCAGGAATTGATGTATCTTCTGAGATTTTTTTAATTTTCTTGTCCAAGTCTTTACTATTTTCTCCAATAATTACATTTGTATGGAGTGTTCTTGTTATTGAATTAAAATCTCTATTTTCATTTTCACAATGCATTTTTAATATATCAGATTTATTTTCAAAACCTTCATGGTCAACATCCCAATTTCCATAATCACCATATTTTGCTAAAAGTTTGAGTGTTACTTTTTCTCCACCTCCACATACCCATAATGGAGGGTATGGCTTTTGAATTGGCTTAGGTTGATTAATCGCATTATCAATAGAATAGTATTTACCTTTAAAAGTCGCTTTTTCTTTTGTGGTCATTTCAATATATATAAGCAATGCTTCCTCAAGCATCTTTAATCTTGTGCCATCTGATGGATATTCATAACCATATGATTTATATTCTTGATCGTACCAGCCTGCACCGATTGCAAATTCTAATCTTCCGTTTGACATAACATCTATATTTGATGCAACTTTTGTAAGGTAGGAAGGGTTACGATATGAATTACATGTACACATCTGTCCAAGTCTGATCGTACTCGTTTGTTGAGAAAGAGCAGCCATCAATGACCAGCATTCGTATGTTGGTTGAATTGTAGGTGATGGAACTGTATGAAAATGATCGTATACCCATAATGACTCATAACCATAGTTTTCAATTTTTTTTGCAGAACTTAGAATTGTGTTCCATTCCTCGTTAGGTGTAAGATCGTTTAAATCCATTCTCCATCCTTGAGGTACAAACGCTCCAATTTTCATAATGAAATTATTTACTATTCCTTTTTTTTAATATATTTATCAAATCTGTTAAATCTTCTGTTTCTGTTTTATTTTTAATTAGTCTTACAACCAATACTAAAAGAAATGTTAAAAAGATTATTGAAATAAAAGTATTAATTAATGTAACAATTGCCATATTTCTGCAACTTGTTCTATTCATACTTAATAATGGGTTTGTAGAAAAATCTATATTATTTGACAATATTTCTAATAAAGGTCCACATTCAACAGAATACTTTCTATATTCGACTAATGAAACAGCATTATATTCTATATAAACTATCGAAAATATATTTGATATAGAAAAAATCATAAATATTAAAATAGCAACAATTGTGTATTTTGATTTAAACATAATCTATATAAACTTTAACAAATGGATGAAATAAATATTCTTAATAATCAATTAAGTCGCATGAGATCAATGAATAAGTATTATCATGATCAATTTCTATTTGATGTAAGAATCCTATTCTTCTTTACAATAATTTTTCACTACCTAGCATTAACAAATAATACGGCTTATATGCTTATTCCATTTGTGTCTCTTTTTGGTTCTGTTTTGCTCTCATTTCACGCTCATTATTTGATATTTTCACGAAATTACAGTGAATTTATTGAAATTAAGCTAAACAATATTTTAGGTAATGATGTTTTAATAGCTCATAAACTCGAAAACTCATATCTTTTCCCAATAAAGGATAGAAAAATAGTAGTTGCTAAATTAGGCTCTGATTTTTCATGGTTCGGCTATGTAACACTTTTTATCACATTTATAGGTATTTCTTCTTACGTTTATTCAATTGTTAGTTTGCTAAACACTGAAATAAGCCTGTATTATTATCTTTTTATTGCATTAATTACTTTAATAACACTAATTATTGGTATATGGTGGTTTTTATTAGGTAATGGTGAAAAACGATTAGAAAAGGTTTTTAATGAGTACCGATAAATTTGATGAAATAATAAAGAACAAACAATTTTTAGAAGAAACTTTTGATGGTTTAATGAACCACAAAATGATCAAGATTGAGAAGAATTATGTTGAAACGGAAATAGAAATAAATAAAACACATCTTCAACTATTAGGTTTAGTTCACGGAGGAGTTTATTCGGCAATGGCAGAGTCAGCAATTTCATACGCAGCAACAATAAGTCAGGAAGGTATGTGGGCGGGTGTAAATAATAATACTGACTTTATAAAAAGTGCAACAGAGGGAGTCTTATTATTAAAAGCTGTTCCAATTAAATTAGGAAAAAGATCTCAATTATGGCAAGCTGAGATATTTAATAACGATAATCTTTGTGCGAGATCTACTGTACGACTTACTAACTTAAATAATAAATGAAAAAAATAATATTTTTAACATTAGTAGTTTTCATTTCATGTAGTGGTCAAACTGATACATTAAATGAAAGTGTAGAATTAAATACAAATAATGAAGAAGGAGAAGTATTGAGTAATAATAAAGTTTACGAATCTATGCCAGAAATGAATATTGATATTACTAAAAATTATACAGCTGTAATAAAAACAAGTTTGGGGGATATGTCAGTTGAGTTCTTTACTGAAGATGCACCAATGACAGTTAATAATTTTATTAATTTATCACGTGATGGATATTACGATGATGTAATTTTTCATAGAGTAATTTCTGGTTTTATGATACAAGGCGGAGATCCAAGTGGTACTGGACATGGAGAAATGGGTAAATACCCTGGCTACAAATTTGAAGATGAATTGAACAATCAAAGAGCATATGAAAAAGGAATTCTTGCAATGGCAAATGCAGGTCCTGATACAAATGGAAGTCAATTTTTTATAATGCATGTAGATTATCCACTTCCATACCAATATACAATATTTGGTTTTGTTACAGAGGGACAAGATGTCATAGATAAAATTGCTTCTGTTCAAACAGGTGATGGTGACAGACCTGTTACTGATGTTGTTATTAAAACGGTTGAAGTTAAAGAGAATTAAGATATTTTAAACTTTTAGTAGTTAAAATTCCTCCAGAACTTCCTTTATAATTATTTTTTATATATTTTTTATTAAATATTTCTTTAGTTAAATTTTTAATATAAGCTTCAGAATAATTTAGTAAATCAGACAATCTTTTTGAAGTATTGTCACCATAGTTTCTTGATTCTTTTTGATAAATATAAGCGTACAAAGTTAAAAGAATGCCTCTATCTCTAATTTCTCTATCTTTTATTTGTTTTATTATTTTAGTGTATGGGATATTGTCATCGTACATGCCTTTTGTTTTAGTATTAAAATCTTTAGGATCAATTTTTTTAAATGATTCAATTGCTTTTATCGATCTTTTTATAAGTGTATGAATATTAATCTTTCTAATTTCAGTAGAGCTAAGCTCAACTTTATTATTACTTTTTATTTCTAAATCTACGCAAATTAATTGATAAGTATTAACTATTTCAAATATAACTTTTATTTTATGATTTTTCAGTTCTTTATTGAAATGTACTTCTATTGTTTTATTGCTTAACAATATTTCAATATTTTTTTTCATGTATTAATTTAAACATAATATTTACAATTTCTCTTACTATATAAATAGATAGGAATATTCATTAATATAAGTTGAGTGGATATAAATATAACTTTACCTGACAATTCAGTACGTAAATTCAATAATGAATTATCTGGTTATGATTTAGCTTCAGATATAAGCAGAAGTTTAGCAAAAGATGCAGTTTGTATTGAAATTAATGGACAGTTAACAGACCTTAATACATTAATAAAGGAAGATTCAAAATGTCGTATATTTACATCAAACGACCAGACATCACTTGAAGTATTAAGACATTCATCAGCTCATATACTTGCTCAAGCTGTTTTAAACTTATTTCCAAACACAAAGTATGGTGTTGGTCCATCAATCGAAGATGGATTTTATTATGATTTTTTATTTGAAAATAATATCAAAGAAGATGATTTATTAAAAATAGAAAAAGAAATGCATAAAATTGTACTAGAAAAACAACATTTTTCTAAAGAATTTATTAGCGATAAAGAAGCATTAAAAATATTCTCTAATCAACAATTTAAACAAGAATTAATAAATACTGCGGATAAAGGTGAGGGTGTAGGTGAAGGTCAAGTATCAACATATAAAAACAAAGATTTTATTGATCTTTGTAAAGGGCCTCATATTCCAAACACAGGATATTTAAAACATTTTAAATTAACAAAATTAGCAGGCGCTTATTGGAGAGGTATAGAAACAAATCCACAACTCCAAAGAATTTATGGAACTGCATGGTTCACTAAAGATGATTTAAATAAATATCTAACACGTCAAAAAGAAGCAGAAAAAAGAGATCATAGAAAGTTAGGAAGAGAATTAAAATTATTTACTACTGCTGATGAATTAGGTCCTGGCCAGTATTTATGGCAACCAAATGGTTCTATACTTAGAAACCAAATTGAAGAATTTAGTAAATCTGCACATATAAATAATGGTTATGAATTTGTAAACACACCTCACATTGGCAGATCTATACTTTGGGAAACATCTGGACATTTAGATCACTATAAAGAAGGAATGTACCCGGCTTTAACAACTGAGGATACTGACGATGATTATTATTTGAAACCAATGAACTGTCCATTTCATATTCTTGTATATAAAAATGACATAAGATCGTATAGAGAACTTCCTATTAGGTATTTCGAATTAGGTTCTGTTTATAGAATGGAAAAAACAGGTGTTCTGCATGGTTTATTACGAGCACGTGGTTTTACTCAAGACGATGCTCATATATTTACAACAATAGATAATTTAAATGATGAGATTCTTAATCTGTTAACATTTTCTATCAAACTTTTAAATTGTTTTGGGTTTACTGAAATTGAAGCTGATTTGTCTACTAGGCCAAACGATTCTATTGGTGAAGATAAGGATTGGGAAAATGCTACTAAAAGTTTAGAAGAAGCTTTAAACCAACAAAAAATTTCATATAAGATAGCTCAAGGTGAAGGTGCTTTCTATGGTCCAAAAATAGACTTACATATAAAGGACGCAATTGGAAGAAGGTGGCAGTTAACAACTATACAAATTGATTTTGCACAGCCTAATAATTTTTCTTTAGAGTATGTTAACTCTGAAAATAAAAAAGTTAGACCTGTAATGATCCATAGAGCTTTATTAGGTTCAATAGAAAGATTTACAGGAATACTGATAGAGCATTATGCAGGTGAATTCCCTGGTTGGCTTGCTCCAAATCAAATAAACATATTAACAGTAGGAAAAGTAGATGAATATCTCAATTTTATAATTTCAAAACTTAGTAAGTATCGATTAAACATCGATGATAGGAATATAAGACTAGGTGAAAAAATACATGAATCTCGAAAAAATAAAGTCCCGATAACTGTAATCATAGGTGAAAATGATGCTAAAAATAAATCGATAGCTATTAACTATTTAGATGGAAGCGAAGAAAAAGATATCGATTTTAACGAGGGTATTAAATCGATTAATAAAAAATTAAAAAAAC
The DNA here is from genome assembly GCA_002724835.1 of Actinomycetota bacterium. Taxonomy (GTDB): domain Bacteria; phylum Actinomycetota; class Acidimicrobiia; order Actinomarinales; family Actinomarinaceae; genus Actinomarina. Next base: position 5,585 of record PBPX01000009.1, read on the forward strand.
CTGTTTTTAAAATCTAATGAAAGATGGAATAAATATAGATCAAGATGCCGTACAAGATCAAATGGTTCCTGATGATTTAAATTCACTTGCTGTAGGTAGTTACGAAGTGCCTAATCCTAAAACTAGAAATCGTTATTTTTATATTTTTCTTATACTCTCATTAATTTCAATATTATTTTCATATTTTAAGTTTTGGATAAACTTATATCCTGCTGCAATTTTATTATTTTGTTTAGCAATATCCATGAAATTGATTGAAAACAACAGGATAGTTACTCAAAATGAAGTAATAGAGCTTATAGCCAATTTAATTCCACATAGTATTGGATATTACTCAATTGCTTTGACTTTTGATTTTTCATTAAAATTTAAATTATTAAAACCAATATGGACAGTTATAGTTTACGATCACAACAATCCACCTCAAAAAAAGTCTATAGTAGAATTTGATTCGATTACTAAAGAAATTATTTCTGATGTTTACACAGAAGACATAGTTGATGCTTGAAAAATATTTTAAAAGTTTATCTGAAAAAGTTGCTTTACCTTTTATTAAATTATGCATATTTTTAAAAATTAAACCAAACACGCTATCTGTCATTGGTTTAATAGTGATAATTATTGGTTCCTATTATTTTTTAATTTTAAATAAAACATATGGAATAATATTTATTTTTCTTGGAAGTGCAATTGATGGATTAGACGGTCCACTTGCAAGAACACTAAATATCCAATCACATAAGGGAGCGTTAATTGATTCAACTATAGATAGAGTTGGAGAAATGATTATATGGTCTGTTATATGTCTAAAGTATGTAAGTAGTGAATTAGAATTATTTACAGTTATATCTATAGTTACAGCATCTGGCTTAATTCCTTATTTACGAGCAAAAGGAGAAACGTTAAATATCGATAATAAATTAGGTTTAACCCCTAGACCTGAAAGAGTAATTTTTGCTGTACTTTATATGTATTTTAATTTTTCGTTTACTTACGTATATATATTTGCAATACTTACATGGTTTACAGTTTTCCAAAGATTTTATAAACTCTATATAAGTATCGAATGAAATATTTACAGTATCAAATAATTAAAAATTGTCACAGAATATTTAGAAGTATAAATATAAAAATACTTTCACTGTTAAGTTTCCCAATAGGAGTAATTTATTATTTATTAACATTTAAAAATTCAATTAAGTTGCATAAAAGAAGCAAGATATTAAATAAAGTAATAACTATAAAATACAATCCACTGAAAGTAAAAATTAATTATGTAAAGTATTGGTTAGAAACTTTATGGTTAACTAAAGAAAACTTTTATAGAAAAATATTTAAAAATGTAAATATCGTTAACGAACATTACATTAGTAATTTAAAAAACGAAGGTATTATATTTGCATTACCTCATGTAGGCAACTGGGAGATGGCTATTCCCGTAGGCAAATCTATAAATTTAGATTTAATTGCAGTAGCTGAGCCTTTATCTAATAATTACGTTTTAAATTGGTTTAAAAGTTTAAGAGAAGATTTAGGATGCAAGATTATTATTGGTGGTAAGGGCCAAAATACATTTAACACAATTATTACGGAACTAAATTCAGGAAAACATATTTGTTTATTATCTGAAAGAACTATTAACAAAACTGGTGTTGGCGTTGAATTTTTTAATAACTTAGCTTCTTTTCCTAAAGGACCTGTCGCTTTAGCATTAAAAACTCAATTACCTATTGTTCCAACTACATTTCTTAAAATTGATAGCAAATATACTCTTATCTTTGAAAAACCATTTTATGTTCCTCTATTCGACAATGAAGCGGTAAGCATACAACAAGGTTTAAAAACATTATCAAAATCTTTTGAGAAATTAATTTCTTTAGATCCAAATGAATGGCACTCTATACAACCAGTGTGGTCCCATGAGTACTAAAATTTTATTTATTACAGCTTATGACATGAAAAAATATGGGGGAGTTCAGAATCAAATTAACTTAGTTAGTAAGAAATTAAGTAAATTAAATTATAGTGTAAAAATATGTGCACCAAACTCATCCGATTATGATTTAGGAAATTCTATTTCTTTTCCATTCAATAAATCTGTAGTTAGTGTTTCTTTAATACCCAAAAGAAATAAATTAAAAGAAGCAATTGAGTGGGCAGACATTATACACATTCATGAACCGTTTATACCTTTATTTTTTTGGAGATACAAATCAAACAAAAAAACCATAGTTACACATCACGCATCTCTAAATAGATTTTATTTAATTCTTCAAGAAATATTATTTTTGTTTGTTTCTCAAAAAGTAATATCAACTTGTGTAAGTAAGGATGCATTAAAAAATGCACATACTCTTTCTGCGCAATCAATAATAATACATAACGGTATTGAAATTAATCCTCAGGCAACTTTTACACATTCGTATAATTTATTGTTTATGGGCAGGAATGAAAGAAGAAAAAATATTAGATTATATGAAAAACTTGCAAATAATAAAATGATAAATGGACTTTATACATTTCTAGCTATAACTAATAAAAAAGGTAATTCTAAAAACATAAAATACATAATAAGCCCAAATGAAAGTGACAAAGAGAAAATACTTAACTTCAGTTCATATTACTTAGCGTTAAATAAATCAAATGAAAGCTTTGGAGTAGTTCTTCTTGAAGCTGTTAATTATGGTAATTTATTAATTTCTTCAGATATAGAAAGTTTCAAAAATGTAATGGGTGATTCGGGTGTATATTTCAAAAATAATGATTTAATTTCCTTAGAAAGAGTAATTGATTATTGTACTAACAATAATTTAAGAGATCAGTGGGTTAAACAGTACCAACATATAAAGAAATATGATATTGATAAGTTAATCAATAAATGGATTTCTGTCTATACAAATTAGTAGTTAATATTAAATATATGAAAGTCGAGTCAACATTTAAAATTAAAAAAGGCCTTGCAGAAATGTTAAAAGGCGGTGTAATTATGGACGTTATAAATGCTGAACAAGCAATTGTAGCGGAGAAATCTGGAGCCGCTGCTGTTATGGCTTTAGAAAGAGTTCCTGCCGATATTAGAGCTCAAGGCGGTGTTGCTAGAATGTCTTCTGTTGAAACAATACAGGAAATAATGTCTTCTGTTTCAATACCTGTTATGGCTAAATCAAGAATCGGACACTTCGTTGAAGCTCAAATGCTAGAAAGTCTTGGTATAGATTTTATTGACGAAAGTGAAGTATTAACACCAGCAGATGAAAAAAATCATATTGATAAACACGATATAAAAACTCCATTCGTTAATGGTGCTACAAACATAGGAGAGGCATGTAGGAGAATCGGAGAAGGAGCGGCCATGATACGTACAAAAGGAGAAGCTGGTACAGGAAATGTTATAGAAGCTGTAAAACATATGAGAAGCATGACTGAAGGTATTAATAAAATTGTTAGTTCAGATAAAAATCAATTAATGTCACTTGCTAAAGAAATATCAGCTCCGTATGAGGTTGTGAAAGAAATTAAAAAGTTAGGAAAATTACCAGTAGTTAACTTTGCTGCTGGTGGAATAGCAACTCCAGCAGATGCTGCTTTAATGATGCAACTAGGTTGTGATGGAGTATTTGTAGGATCTGGAATATTTAAAAGTGGTGATCCTGCTGAAAGAGCTGAAGCAATAGTTATTGCCACTACAAATTATGATAATGCAGAAAAAATAGTAGAAGTTTCCAAAAATTTGGGTGAACCTATGGTGGGTATAAATATTGATGATTTAGATGAAGCGGAGAAATTAGCTAAAAGAGGGTGGTAATGACTACCGGAATTCTTTCTTTACAAGGTAATTTTCTTGATCATGCAAGAAGCCTTGAACTTATTAATAAAGAATATACTTTAGTTAAACAATTGAGCGATATAAAGCACATAGATTCTTTAATTCTTCCAGGTGGGGAATCCACATCAATGATAAAAATACAAAGCAACAATGAATTGTTTAATAAATTAAAGATATTAATACAAGATGGTATACCCACTATTGGGACATGTGCTGGACTTATATTGTTAGCTAAAGATGTAATAGATGGTGAAGTAGCACTAGGCGTACTTGATTGTGTTGTAGAAAGAAATGCATATGGGCGACAAAATGAATCATTTGAAGGATTAGTAAATTTTATAGATAATACTCAAATGTATTGTTTTATTAGAGCACCAAAAATATTAAAAACGGGTAATAAGGTTAAAAATATAGCCTTCATAGATGATGAAGTAGTTGGAGTGCAACACAATAATATAGCTGGTTTTACTTTTCATCCAGAATTAACAAATGATAAAAATTATCTATCATGGTTAAAGTTTTTTATTGAGGAAGGAAAAAATGTCAGGTCATTCTAAATGGTCAACAATTAAAAGAAAAAAAGGTGTAAATGACGCTAAACGAGGTAAATTATTTGCAAAATTAATAAGGGGAATTGAAGTAGCAGCTAAAAATGGCGGTATTGATCCTGATAACAATGCATCATTATATCAAGCTATTTCAAAAGCTAAATCGAACTCAGTGCCGAACGAGAATATTGAAAGAGCATTAAAAAGATTAGGTGGTGATACAGACGGAGATGATTATAAAGAGATATTTTACGAAGGTTATGGACCCCATGGTGTTGCTATATTAGTAGAGTGTTTAACTGATAATAGAAATCGAACATCTTCTGACATTAAATCTACTTTTAGCAAGTTTAATGGAAGCACAGGAACTCCAGGTAGTGTTAATTATCTTTTTAATCGTAAAGCAATATTTCAATTTGAAGATAGTAACGATGAATTAATTAATCTTGCTATAGAGAATAATTGCTTAGATATATTAGAAAATAATAATTATATTAATTTGGAATTTAATCCATCTGATTTTAAAAAAATTGATAAATTATTTAAAGAAAATAATATTACACCAATTAACTCCGAGGTTGCTTATATACCTGACAATTCAATAATGTTAGACAGTAAAATGTTTGATAAAGTTTCTAAATTAATTGAAGCATTAGAAGATTTAGATGACGTACAGAATGTATACTCAAACTTTGATATCGACGATAAACTTTTAGATACTGCGTTAACTATTTAAATATTGTTAAAATTATTAAATGGTTAATAAAGCTAAAAAACAGGGAACAAACTACGAAACTAATATTGTAAACAGATTAAATAAAGTTGAAAACTTTAAGTCTCAACGCTTTGCTGAGGGGGGATCTAAAGATTTAGGTGATATACAATTATTTGCAGATAACGAAGAATATTTTATAGAAGCTAAATCACGTCAAAATTTAAATTTACATCAATCACTGGAAAAAGCTATTGAAAAATCTAACAATGTTAATACTGTTTTATTTTGGAAAAAATTAAAAAGAAAAGGTGCAAATAAAAGACGAACAAACGACGGTATGCCAGAAGTAGTTTCTATGTCATATGACCTCTTTATTAAATTATTAAATAAGTAATTGAGTAAAACTCCAACTAATGAGCTTTCTTATAAACTACCTAAGGACAATATTGCTCAATACAGATATAAAAATCCTGAAGATTCACGCTTATTAGTTGCAGATACAAAAAATATCATAAAGTTCAAGGATCTTTTAACAGTTACAAATGAAAAATCAGTTTTTGTACTTAACAAAAGTAAGGTTAGAAATGTTAGGTTAAAAACCAATAAAGTAGATACTGGAGGAAAATTAGAAATATTTATACTCAATATAATTTCTGATTATGAATGTGAATGTTTGTTAAATTTCTCTGGTAAGAAAATAAAAGATACAGAAATTACCACTGATATAGTTAACTTTAAAATATTAGATAAAAATATCGATACTTTTATCATTTCTACTGATATAAAGATAGAATCTTTAATTGAAAAATATGGGATAACACCTTTACCACCATATATTGACGATGAACCAAGTAAGTATAATTATTATAAAGCAGATTTTAGTTCAGGAGGATTCTCAGTAGCAGCTTCAACTGCTGGTCTGCATTTTAATAAAGAAATGATTTCTAAACTCGAAGTAGAAAATAAAATTATTAAATATATAAATTTAGATGTTGGAATAGGAACATTTAAACCTATTGAATCTAGATTCATAGAAGACCATAAGGTACACAATGAAAATTACTCCATTAATAAAAATGATTTTAAAGAAATATTAAAACTTAAAAAGGAAGGTTATAAAATATATGCTGTTGGAACAACTGTGCTTCGAACGTTAGAAACTGTTATAAAAACTAATATTTTTAAAGGTACAACAGATTTATATATAAAACCAGGATATCAATATGAATTAGTAGATTATCTTATTACAAATTTTCATGCACCAAATAGCTCACTACTATCAATAGTCTTATCAATCTATGGAGAAGGATGGAAAGAATTATATATGTATGCTCAATCTAAAAATTTGAAATTTTTGAGTTTTGGCGATGCAGTATTATTTAAAATAACATGAGTAATCTTAAATTTAAAATTTTAGGTAAGGAAAACAAATCTAGAACAGGCGAAATCTCTATAAATAATAAAATAATAAAAACTCCTGGATTTATGCCGGTAGCCACAAGAGGAGCTATCAAATCTACACCCCATACTTTTTTAGAGAATACCGATGTTTTGTTAGCTAATACTTATCATTTATATTTAAGGCCTGGCGTTGATCTTATTAATGAGTTAGGCGGTATACATAAATTTATGAATTGGAAAAATGTTATATTAACTGATTCAGGTGGATTTCAAGCATGGTCTTTACCAACAAAAATTGATAAAGATGGAGTAGTTTTTAAAAACATTTATGATGGATCATCATTTAAAATGACTCCTGAAATTTCAATTAAATCTCAGAACAAATTAGGGAGTGATATAGCAATGATTTTTGATTGCTTANTTGATATCAAAGATATTAAAGATAAACAAATAAATTCTATAAATTTAACAAGAGATTGGGGTTNAATAACNAAAAGTTTTCATAATAACCAGCATCAAGCATTATTTGGGATTATTCAGGGAGGTCTTCATAAAGATTTACGAGAATTATCAGCGAAATATATGGTCGAACAAGAATATGACGGCTATGCACTTGGTGGTTTAGCTATAGGAGAAACTAACATCGAGAGAAAAGACATAGTTAATTTTACTAGTGAATTATTACCAAATGATAAACCTAAATATGTAATGGGTCTTGGAGATATGCATGGTTTGATTGACTTAATTGAAGAAGGTATTGACCTTTTTGACTGTGTCTGGCCAGCAAGATTAGCAAGACACGGTAAATTAATTGTTGGAAATAACTATATAAATATTAAAAATAAACAATATGAAAACGATCCAGATCCAATTAGCAATTTATGCACATGTTTTACTTGTAAAAATTTTTCTAAAGCATTTTTAAGGCACTTAATTCATAATGAAAATACCTCTGCATGGTTATATTTAACAGTTCACAATTTAATTCAAACAGAGACTATTCTTGATGAAGCTAGAAAAAGTATATTAGAATCTAGTTTTAGTACATTTAGACAAAAATTTATATATGAATGATTTAATAACGTTGCTACCGTTAATTGCAGTTTTTGTAATTTTTTATGCATTACTGTATATTCCACAACGAAGAAGAAACAAAAAACATAAAAATTTTATAAATGAATTAAAGATAGGCGATAATGTNATTACTGATTCTGGCATCCATGGAAGNGTTACTGCGGTAAAAGATAAAGAAGTGACTTTAGTATTAAAAAAAGGTGAAATAATAATAAGTAAGTCAAACATCCATCCAAAATCATGAGAAATATAATAAAACTACTTTTACTACCTGTAATATCAATAACATTATTTTATTACACTCTATCATCNAACATTTCTCCNAAATTAGGTTTAGATTTACAAGGAGGNATTTCAGTTATACTTACAGCTCCTGAGGGTACNGAACAAGAACTTATTGAACAAGCTGTTGAGATAATGCGTACTCGAATTGAAGCTTTTGGTGATGTTCAAGAACCAGAGATATCTATAAGTGGAAATAATTCTGTTCTTGTACAACTCCCTGGAGTAACTGATCAAAATAAGGCAATAGAAGCTCTTGGTACTACAGGTTTATTAACATTTAGGCCTGTATTAGATTCTTCATTAACTAATGGTTTTTCTCCTGCTTTTGACTATCAACCAAATCCAGATGACCCTGAAAATCCCATAAAAATNGTACCCGATGGTGTNGATGAAATTATTGGAATAAGTAATGAGGATAACCCAAGTTCTGTATCTTATCTATTAGGTGTTAACACTGGATTTCCTGTTATCTATGAATTAGGACCAGCAGCCTTAACAGGGAATGATATTTCAGACGCTATTGCTGTATATCCAGATAACGAATGGATTGTGTCGCTAGAACTAAAATCAGAATCTGATACAAAATTTACTAACTTGACTAAAGAACTAGCTTCGAAAACAGGTGAACAAAGAAAACTTGCTATTGTTCTCGATGGTGAAGTTGTTTCAGCTCCAGGAATAGCATATGATGTAGATCCAAATGTAGGAATTACAGGTGGGAATGCTGCAATTTCAATGGGTAACACTGATACAGGTGAATCAGCAAATAATTTAGCTGTTATNTTACGTTACGGTGCTTTACCTGTAGCTTTTGAAAGATCATCGATTCAAAAAGTATCAGCATCATTAGGTGAAAATACATTACAATTAGGTCTTCAAGCTGGAATTGTAGGTTTACTCATAGTTTCAACTCTTCTATTTTTGTATTACAGAATTCTTGGTTTAATTGTAATATTTGGTCTCTCATCCTTTGGTTTATTATTTTATTCAGTAATTTCTTTACTGGGAAATTTTCAAGGTTATACATTGACTCTTGCTGGTATTGCAGGTGCAATAGTTTCAATAGGTTTAGCTGCTGATTCCTATATCGTTACTTTTGAAAAATTTAAAGATNAACTTAAGATAGGTAGGTCTTTTCAATTTGCTGCTAACAAAGCTGTAGGGGATGCTTGGAAGACAATACTTATTGCTGATTTTGTATCTATATCTGCAGCATTTTTACTTTATATCCTAGCTATAGGCCCAATAAAAGGTTTTGCGTTAGCTTTAGGTATAGCAACTATTTTTGATTTATTATTTACTAGAATTTATACAAGAAATGCTGTTCCTTTAATTTCAAATATAACTAATAATCCTAGATTATGTTTTCCAATAAAAGAAAAGGACTTGCAGAATGTTTAAAAACTTATTTTTAGGTAATACAAAAGTTGATTTCTATAAAAAAAGTGAATTATTTTATAAAGTATTTATTATCGAAATTCTTCTATTTATAGCGATAATNATTATGGCTTTTACAAATATTTTAGATTTAAATCTGTCAGTTGATTTTACTGGTGGAACTACGTATCAATTTGAATCAGAATATACTTCTGATGATGTTAGTGATGTTATGAACAGCACTATATTAGAAGTCTCAAGATATCAAACATTTGAGAATTCAAATTCTATAATATTTAGAGCCACAGAAGCTAGCACAGAAGAAGAAGCACAATTTTTAAATTATCTTTCTAACAAGTTTAATATTCCAGATGCTGAAATNGAATTTCAACGCGTAGGACCGACATTTGGTCAAGAAATTACNCAAAAAGGAATAAGGGCNTTGTTAATTTTCTTAAGCTTTATTGTTGTTTTAATAACTTATAGATATGAATTCAGATTTTCATTAATAGCTCTAGCTGCTCTTCTCCATGATCTTTTATTATGTTTTTCTATATATCTATTACTTAATTTAGAAATAACTCCGTCAACTGTTATAGCCTTATTAACAATTCTTGGTTATTCACTTTATGATACGGTTATTTTATTTGATAAATTAAACGATTCAATAAAAGTAAATAAACAAAAAAATCTCAATATTGAAACATTAAATAACACATTTAATGAAGTACTAATGAGAAGTATCAATACATCTATTACTTCAGTAATTCCAATAGCTTCTATATTGTTTATCGGTAATTATTTAGGATTATCAGGTGCATTAACTGATTTTGCACTCCCTTTATTTATAGGTATATTGTCAGGTACATACAGTTCTATTTTTGTAACAATTCCATTCTTATCTAAGATTATTAAAAATTAAAAAACTTAGTACCATTAAATTATGAGTGATACCTCAATAAAAGAAGAAGATAGATTATTTAATGAACTATCAAAAAACTATTCTCAAAAAGATAAAGTTATTTTAAAAAAAGCTTATGATATTGCATCTAAAGGACATAGTGAACAAAAAAGATTCTCTGGAGAGCCTTATATAACNCACCCTCTTTACGTAGCATTATATTTGTCTAATTTAAGTATGGATATNGAGACGATTGTATCAGCTATTTTNCATGACTTNATAGAAGATACTGAAATTACATATAAAGACTTAAAGAAAGAGTTTGGTAAAGAAGTTGCTGACATTGTAGATGGNGTAACTAAATTAGATAAAATTAATTATAACTCTAAGGAAGAAGCCAAAGCTGACGCCATTAGGAAGATGGTAATAGCAATGGCAAAAGATATTAGAGTACTTATTCTCAAACTAGCTGACAGATTACATAATATTGAAACAATAGAATATTTGAATGAATGGAAAAAAGAAAAAATAGCACAAGAGACATTGTATGTATATGCTCCTTTAGCTCATAGATTAGGCCTTCAAAATATTAAACATAGATTAGAAGATGTTTCCTTCAATATATTATTTAAAAACCAAAATGAAGAAATTAACAATCTAATTTCAAAATCAGCACCTAATAGAGATAAAAATATTAACGAATCAATAAAAATTATTCAGAACTTATTATCCGATAATTCATTATCAGCAGAAGTAGTTGGTAGACCTAAACACAATTATTCAATTTATAAGAAGATTATTAATAACGGGTTGTCNTTTAATGAGATAAATGATNTAGTTGGTATACGTATTCTTACTGATGATGTTAANAATTGTTANACAATACTTGGATTGATACATGCGAACTTTCAACCNGTTCTTGGGCGATTTAAAGATTTTATTTCAATGCCAAAATTTAATTTATATAAAAGTTTACATACTACAGTTCTCACAGGTGAAGGGCAGAGGATGGAAATTCAAATAAGAACTCACGACATGCACTACAGAGCAGAATTCGGTGTTGCATCTCATTGGAAGTATAAAGAAGCCCCCAAGAATGATCTTCAAGAGTGGACTAACGAATTAAAAAATATTTCAGATGAATATCCTGAACCTAACGAATTTCTTTCGCACATGAAATTAGATTTATATGAACAAGAAATATTTTGTTTAACACCTAATGGAGATGTAATAACTTTACCTACAGGGGCAACACCCGTTGATTTTGCTTTTGCAGTACATACACAAGTTGGAGAAAAACTAATCGGAGCAAAAATTGATGGTAAGTTAGTAAATTTAGGTACCTTACTTAAAACTGGAGATACTGTAGAAATATTAACTACTAAAGACACATCAAAAGGACCTAGTAGGGATTGGTTAAGTTTTGTAAAGACTACTAGAGCAAGATCAAAAATAAAACAATGGCATCAAAAACAGATGAAGGATGAAGACATTCAAAAGGGTAAGCAAATATTAAATACTTGGTTAGATGATAATCAAGATGTATTAAATTTTTCTAACAAGGAAGAGATATTAGCTCATTTATTAGACAATTATCATTTGCCAAACAATGAAACACTTTATTTACAATTAGGAACTAACAATGTAAAAATAGATAACTTAGGAACAAAAATACGAAAGTATGTATTTCCTGAAGAAATTTCAGAAGAAGAAGATTTACTGTCACCAGATCCATCAATGGAACTTAAGGATCAACAAGTTCTAGTCGAAGGTTATGATGATATTAAGGTAAGGATGGCTAGGTGTTGCGTGCCTGTGCCTGGTGACGATATTCTTGGTTTTGTAACTATTAACAAAGGAATTTCTATTCATAGATCTGATTGTTTAAACGTTAAAATTGACAATTCAATTGGTGAAAGAATCGTAGATGTTAGTTGGGGTATTAATACACATACGGGATCTATTGTATGGGTAGAAATAGAGGCTATTGATAGACCATACTTACTAAGAGATGCAACCGTTGCTATTTCTGATAACGGTGGAAACATCTTAGTAGCTAAATCATTAACTAATAGTAAGAGAATTGTATCTTTACTTTTTCAAATTGAATTAAGCGACAACACACAATTAGAAACAATTATCGCAGATGCAAAAGATATTGAAAATGTGTTTGATGTAAAGAGAGTATTTCCAGGAAAGGAGAACAACTAGTGGGGAATATAGAAACATTTACTAGTTTTACTACTTCTAATTGCTATGTAGTAACTCCTGATAATAATTCTGATATTTGTTACATCATTGATTTACCGCCTGATGTAGAACCAGCTCTTGAATATGTAAAAAATAATAATTTATCTATAGGTGGTTGTTTATTAACACATGGACATTTTGATCATTCGTTAGGTATGGAAAAAGTAGATGGAAAAATATATATAAATTTAGATGATGAATTTCTAGCAAGAAATCCTCAAGAACAATTAAGTGCTTTTACAAATTCTGAACTTGAAGTACAAGAGTATACAGGAGAACTTAATGATATATTTACGTACAAAAATAAAAATATAAGTATATATAGTAACCCTGGACATACTAAAGGAAGCGTATCCTATGAATTTAAAAATCTAGGGGTCGTGTTTACAGGAGACTTTGTATTTGCCGAAGGTATAGGTAGAACTGATTTATATAGTGGAAGCACAAGTGAAATGAAAGAATCAATAAATAACATTTTTTTAACCTTTAATAAAGATTTAGAGGTATTTCCTGGTCATGGTAATACAGACACTGTCAAGAATATTCTTAACTATAATAGCTATTTAAAGGAATTTATAAATGGTTGATAGTGTAAGAGGAATAAGAGTATTAGACGGAGAAGAGGCTAATAAATACCTTGAAATAATTAATATATTTCATAACGTTGCACAAAAGTATGATTGCAGGTATATAAAGTTACCAACCATAGAGAAGGACGAACTTTTTACAAGAACAGTAGGTGAGAATACAGACATTGTAACAAAACAAATGTTTTCATTTGCTGATAAAAAAGGTAGAAATTTAGTACTCAGACCTGAAGGTACAGCTGGTGTAGTAAGACATCATGTAGAAATGAATTACAATAACATGAATAAATATTATTATTCAGACCAAATGTTTAGATATGAAAGGCCTCAAAAGGGTAGATACAGGGAATTTCATCAAGTTGGTGCTGAGATTATCGGTTACGAAACTGGTTCAGTATTAGAAATATTTTCAATTCTACAATTAAGTAATGATTTTTTGGAAAATTGTGTACCTACTAATACAAAATATAGATTTGAGATTAATTCAATAGGCAGTAGTGATGATAGGAAAAATTATAATAAAGAGCTAACAGCATATTTTAAAAAAAATATTACTAAATTATCCGATGATTCTGTTAATAGATTAGATAAAAATCCATTGAGAATACTGGATTCAAAAGATAAAAATGACATAACTATTTCGAAAGATGCTCCTAAAATATCAGAATACAGAAGTGATGAATCTAATAAGCAATTTAGTGAACTAACCCAAAAGCTTAAAGACTCTAAAATTCCATATTTAGAAAATCCTCATCTTGTGAGGGGTCTCGATTATTATAATGATTTTACATTTGAAATAGTCCCTGAAAATAGCAAAGGGTCTCAAGATGCACTTGGTGGTGGCGGTCAATACGATGATCTATCAAATTTATTAGGTGGAAAAGAAATCAATGGCGTCGGAGTTGCTTTTGGTGTAGATAGGATTATGGAATTAAGTTAATTATGGATATTTCTAACTTAACAAAGTTAACAAACAAAGATAACGTAAATGATCTAAGAGGTTGGGTAGATACTATAAGACACCATGGTGGTTTAATGTTTTTTGAACTCAGAGATCATGAAACAAAAGTTCAAATAGTAACGGATACACCTGATAAATTCGATAATGTAAAAAACGAATACTATGTATCAGTAAATGGAGTTTTAGTTAAAAGAAAAAAAGAAAATATCAACAAAGAAGTGTTGTTTGGAGATATAGAAATAGAATTGTCAAATCTAGAAATAATTTCTGAAAGCAAAACATTACCATTTCAAATTGAAGATGATATTGATACAGATGAACAGATTAGATTAAAACACAGATATTTAGATATAAGAAGAAGTGAAATGAATAAGAATATCATTGCACGATCTAAAACATTCAAAAGCATCAGGGAATCAATGAATAAGTTAGGTATAAATGAATTAGATACGCCAACATTGATAAAATCAACACCTGAAGGTGCTAAAGATTTTATAGTTCCTTCAAGAAAATCACCAGGTAACTTTTATGCTTTACCTCAATCGCCTCAAATGTATAAGCAACTATTTATGTTATCCGGTTTGAAAAACTACTATCAGATAGCTAAGTGCTATAGAGATGAAGATTCTCGCAAAGATAGACAGCCTGAATTTACTCAATTAGATATAGAAATATCAAACGGAAATCCTGAAATTGTTCAAAAAATAATTGAATCAACAATGAAACATGTACTTAAAAATGTTTATTCAATTCAAGTAAAAACTCCCTTTAAAAAAATGACTTATGATGAAGCAATGAACATGTATGGAACGGACAAGCCAGATTTAAGGATTAAAGAAACAATCTCTGACTTTACAGATATATTTAGAGATACNGAAATTTCATTTATAAAAGAAACAATTAATAACAAAGGTGAAGTAAGGGGATTTGTAATAAANAAAATNTTAAGTAGATCTGAAATAGATACATTGGATGAAAATATAAAAAATGAAGGAAGTCCAGGTCTAGGATGGTTTAAAATCGAAAATAAAAAAGTAACTGGTCCTTTAGCAAAGATACTTAATGAAAAAGAAAACAAAGAATTAATTAAATATGATAATTCTACAGTGTTATTTCAATCTGGTAATAAGCATGAAACTTCACAATATTTAGATACTTTAAGACGTCAAATATATACTATTCANAATGAAAATACTTATGAATTCTTATGGATTTATGATTTTCCCTATTTNGAAATTGAGAATGATCAATTACAACCATCACACCATCCATTTACTTCTCCAAAAAATACTGCTGAATTTCTCTCTAATCCAGAAGATGCTAAAGCTTTACATTATGATTTAGTCTTAAATGGTATTGAATTAGGTTCTGGATCTCAAAGGATTAATGATCCAAAACTACAGAAAGATGTACTGTCTAAATGGGGACTATCAGAATCTGAAATAAATGAACGATTTGGTTGGTTTATAGAAGCCTTGTCATACGGATCACCACAACATGCTGGATTTGCAGTAGGTATTGATAGGTTTATAGCTGAATTAATGAACGCAGAGTCAATTAGGGACGTAATTCCTTTTCCTAAAACACAGTCTGGTCTTGACCCATTAACTAATGCGCCATCAAGTTTGTCATCATTAGAATTAGAAGAATACAATATTTCNATTGAAAGTTTAGATAATGAACAGTGACCAAATTAGGAAACGTTTTTTAAATTATTTTAAAGACAACGATCATAANATATTAAATTCTTCATCACTAATACCTCATGACGATACTNTGTTATTCACAGCTGCAGGAATGGTCCCTCTTAAGGATTATTTCATGGGTTTAAAAAAACCACCACATAAAAACCTTGCTTCATCTCAAAAGTGTATTAGAACAGTCGATATAGACATAGTTGGTGAAACCGACAGACATCTTACTTTTTTTGAAATGTTAGGTAATTTTAGTATTGATAATTACTTTAAAGAAGAAGCNATAAAACTATCATATAAATTTATCACTGAGGANCTTAAAGTANCATCTGATGATTTGTGGTTCACTGTTTATAAGGATGATGANGAATCATATAATATTTGGAAAGATATTGTCGGCGTTCCTGAACACAAGATACAAAAAGGTGATAAAGATAATTTTTGGCATATGAATATACCAGGTCCATGTGGTCCGTGTTCTGAAATATTTATTGATAGAGGTCCAGAATANGGAAAAGAAGGAGGACCTATTGGTGGTGGGGAAGATAGATTTATAGAGATATGGAATTTAGTTTTTATGCAATCAATTCAAGATGAACCATACAATGTCGTTGATGACCTNCCTGCAAAAAATATAGATACTGGTATGGGATTAGAGAGAATGGCTATGGTTTTACAAGATAAAGATTCTCCTTTCGAAATAGACACATTTCAAAATCTTTATAATGAATTAAATAAGTATATTGTTAATAAAGATAAGAAATATGAAAGAATAGTTTTAGATCATATAAAATCCGCAGTTTTCATGATATCTGATGGCGTTGTTCCTACAAATGAGGGCAGGGGTTATATATTAAGAAGAATTATAAGAAGAGCTGTAAGAGCAATTTATAGACTTACAGATGAACTAATGTCACTTGATTTCTTAATAAACATCGTAATCAATGATTATCAAGATTCATATCCTGAATTATTAAGTAANAAAGACAAGATTTTAAATTTATACAAAAATGAAGAAGAATTATTTCAAAATACGTTAGTAAAAGGTAATCAAGAGATACAATCTATTCTTAAAAAGAAATCTAGTATAGATGAAAAAGATGCCTTCTATCTATTTGAAACGTTTGGTTTTCCGTTTGAACTTACTCAAGAGACAGCAAAAGAACACGATATCGTAATTGATTATGATAAATTTAATGATTTATTTAATGAACATAGGAAAAAATCAAATTCCGGTAAGAAAGAGAAAATAAGTAATAATATTAGTGATGTGGATAACAATACTTTTGTTGGTTACGATAAATTATCAGTTACTTCGGATATATACCATGTTGAGAATCAAGAGAATGATTCTGTAATATTTACTACACAAACTCCTTTTTATTTTGAAGCTGGGGGTCAAATCTCAGATATTGGAAATATAGTAATTAATGATAAAGATATTACNGTAAAAGATGTTGTTCAATCAGATAATGGTGCTACNGGTATTGTTGTTGAATCTAATATTTTAAAAGTAGGGGATAAGATTGAATTAAATGTTGACCCAAGTTTTAGAAGCTCTGTTTCAAAAAGCCATACCGCTGCACATATTGTTCANGCATCTTTAAGAAATATTCTTGGTGATCATGTAGCACAAGCTGGTTCACATGTTGCGCCTGGTAAGTTTAGATTTGATTTTAGCCATACGGAAAAAGTTAAAAACGAAGAACTTAATGAAATATTTAAAATGAGTAATGACAACATATATAAAGATATTGAAGTTAAAACAAATGTAATGAATATTGATCAAGCAAAAAAAGAAGGAGCGTTAGCATTTTTTGGTGATAAATATGAGGACGATGTAAGGGTTGTTAATATTGGAGAGTTTTCTAAAGAGTTATGTGGAGGCACACATGTTCATAATTCTAACGAGGTTGGATTAATTGTTTTAATTAATGAATCCTCAATTGGTTCAAATTTAAGAAGAGTTGAAATGTTATCAGGCCATCAAGCTTATAGTTTTATGAGTTCAGCTTATGAATCATACAAAACAGTTAGTGATATTTTGCAAACAAGCGTTGAACAAGTTCCTGAAAAATTAAAGTCCTATATGGAAACATATGAGGAAATGAAAGAGAAACTTGATAATCAAAGCAAGATTCAAAATGATNATGAATTAAAAAGAATATTATCCGAAGCCATCGAAATAAATAATTATAAAACATATATCGGTAAANTNAACGTCAATNATTCGAACGATGCAAAGATTGTAGCCACTAGAGCTATTAAAGATCATGAACTAGATTTTGTTTTCTTATTAGCTAATATCGAAACTAAAACCGTTCTTATCGGTTCAAGAAGTGAAAAATCACTTGAAAAAATCGATGTATCTAGCNTAGTTGGAGAAGCTTCAAAATTATATAATGGTGGTGCGTCAAAAGATCCAAGTTTATCAATCGGCGGTGGGCCCGCTCAATATGATGATACAAAATGTATAGATTTCGTTACAAAACTATTAAAAAAACACATTTAAATTGAATAATCTATTAGGTATTGATTTTGGTGAAAGATATATAGGTTTTGCTATAAAAAANCAAAATGTTCCTATTCCTTACGCTCATAAGATTCTTGATACAAAAAAANAAGATTTAATAAAAGAAATGAAAAATATTGTTGTGGATGAGAATATTACAACGATAGTTATTGGTTATCCTAAAGGATTAATGAATAATAAAAGTAGAATGAGTGACTTAGTCGATGATTTTATTGATAATATATTATCCAAAAATTTTGATTTACCTATTGTAAGGATTGACGAACGCTTAACATCAAAAATAATAGATTCTGATGGTTCTAAAAGACAAGATGATCTATCAGCAGTTAAATTGTTAGAAACATACAGTCAAAATGCATAGTTTTTATTATCAAAATAGAAATCTTATATATGTAGTAATGACTATTTTTGTTATTATTTTTGCTTTAATTTTTGCAAGTAATGCCGCATCGTCTATTGAAACTAGTTTAGATGTAATTAATTCTGATAATAACGAAGAAGTAAGAGTAGTTTTCGTGTCTATTCCCCAAGGCTCATCAGCTACTGACATAACANCTATATTAGATAATAAAGGCATCATTAGTTCTTCTTTAGCTTATGAAATTTATTTACGTAATGAAAATATGGCAGATAAACTACGAGCCGGAGATTATGAAATAGCAAATAATTTAGATTTTGACGAATTAACAAGTATTTTACTTAAAGGACCTCCTTTGAAAACATACAATATAACTATTCCAGAAGGTCTATGGATAACTGAAACATTAGAATCTATTTCATCTCAAACAGGCTTTGATGTTGAATCTTTAACAAATTCATTAGTATCTGGTGTAGTGGATAGTAAATATGTATATCTCGGAGATTATAAAGAATTACAAAATTGGGAAGGTTTAATTTATCCAAATACATACGAAATTAATGTAGATGCTAATGGTGAAGAGATACTACAACTATTAGTTACTGAACTCGAATCTGTAGTCGATAAGATATTTTCCGAAGAGGAATTACCTAGTTGGATTGATAACTATAATCAACTTTTTACAATTGCTAGTTTAGTAGAAGCTGAATCAAAATTAGAAGAAGATAGGCCATTAGTTGCATCTGTTATAAAAAATAGATTATACGATGACATGCTTTTACAAATTGATGCAACAATATTATACGCTCTTCAAAAAAGGAAATCTCAAGTATTACTTGTTGATTTACAAGTAGATTCGTCTTACAACACATACAAATACACAGGGTTACCTCCTACGCCCATCTCAGGTTTTGGTGAAAGATCGATATTAGCTACTATAAATGCCCCAGAAAGTGATTTTATATATTACTTATTAACTGATAAAAATGGAAAAATGTCATTTACAAATGATTATTCAGATTTTATAAATATGAAAAATAAAGCTAAAGAGGAAGGTGTAATACCATAATGGTGTCAACTAATGACATTCGACCTGGTCAATCATTAATAATAGAAGATAACATCTATTTAATCTTGGAGTATCAACATGTTAAACCTGGAAAAGGCAAAGCTTTCGTAAAAACAAAATTAAAAAATTTAACTAACGGGGGAGTTTTAGACAAAACATTCAGAGCTGATGAAAATGTAGAACAAGCTTTTATTGATAAACAATCTTTTAGTTATCTTTATAGAGACAATAATGATTTTGTATTTATGAATAATGAAACATATGAACAAATTAGTTTGAATGAAAAAATTATTGAGGATAGATATTTGTTTATGAAAGAAAACCAAGAAATAACTATTCAAATGTATAAAAATACACCTATTGATATCGTACTACCTTCATCTGTAGAATTAAAAGTAATAAAAGCGGAACCAGCTGTAAAAGGTGATACTGTAACATCTACAAATAAAATTGTTACTTGCGAAACAGGCCTAGAAATNAGTGTNCCTATGTTTATAGAAGAAAATGAAACTATAAAAGTGGATACTAAGAATAAATCATATATAACAAGATTATGAATATTGATTTTAGACAACTTTGCTTTGAACAGTATTTTGANAAAANNTTAGATGATATAGTAATTGAAAATAACATACTTTCCGAAAATCAAACTTTAAGAGCTAAGCAGTTAATTATTAACACACAAGAAAATATAGAAAGGATAGTTAATTCTATCAACACTTATTCTGATAATTGGCAATACGAAAGAATTGGAAAAGTAGANTTGATANCATTAAAACTAGGGATTTCAGAATTAATAATGGNNCTGACACCAAAAAAAGTTATTATCTCAGAATGGGTAAAAATTACTGATAAACATTCAACTTCAAAAGGAGCNAAATTTGTAAATGGAATATTGGATAGAATTAGTAATGAAATATAAAGAGATAATCAAAGATATAACTGATATAAAGAAAGAACGGAAAGAATTTATTGATACCTTTGATACAAATAAAAATTTGATCTATAAATCACTTATGAGTGCAGTTGAGAATAAAAATCTAAATTCAATTAGAGTNCATAAATATCTTACTTCTAATAAAAAACTAGGAAAAGTAGTCACCGCAAGGTATTTAGAAAGTATAAATCTAAATGAAAATACAAAAATTTATGAACTAACCNAAGATGAAGTTTCTAAAATTTCAAGTTATAGTATTGAAAAATGATAATAATATTTAGTGGACCTTCTGGTGTTGGAAAATCTACGATAATTAACGAATTAATTAACCATAAAGAACTTTATTTTTCGATATCCCATACAACTAGNGAAAAAAGACACAATGAAGAAAATGGTGTTGACTATTTTTTTATTAACGAAGTTGAATTTAATAATCTTATAAGTCAAAACTTTTTTATTGAGTATGAAAGATATGGCACTGATTTTTATGGAACTGGTAAAGATCAATTAAATGCAAGAGATGTAATTACAGTTTTAGATGTAGAAGTTAACGGAGCTACAAAATTACTGNAAGAAAATGATACATTCATAGGTATATTTATTGATATTGATAATGATGAACTTATTGAAAGACTAAAAGAAAGAGGTCATGATAAAGAATTTATTAATAAAAGAATGGACTTAGCAAATTTACAGCGTAGTAAAATAAGTGAGTTTGATTATGTAGTAAAGAATGTTGATATTAATACTACTGTTAAAGAAATACTTGATATAATATGTAACTTAGAGGAATCATGATAAAACCACCAATTGAAGAATTACTAGAAAAAACACCAGGAAGATTTGCNTTAGTTATAGCATCTGCTCGAAGAGCAAAAGATATAAATTCNTATTTTAATCAATTAGGTGAGGGTATTGGTGCATATACACCACCTCAAGTCCAAAGTCTGAGTAGAAAACCCTTAACAGTATCATTTGAAGAAATAGCTGCTGGTAAGGTAGAGGTTTCAGAAAAAGAGTAGCTGTTAATGAAAAACAACTTACTACTTGGTATAACAGGTAGTATAGCTGCTTCTAAAACAGAAAAATTATACAACTTACTTAAAGATCAGTACAATATTAAATTTGTTTCTACTTCTGAAGGCCTTAAATATTTAGAAGACAATTTCAAAAAAAATAATTATATTATTTCATCATGGGATAATGAAACTGGCTCTCCACACATAGAATTATCAAGATGGGCAGATAAATTTATTATCTATCCAGCTACAGCTAACTTTATAGCAAAACTTAACCATGGAATATCAGATGACATACTTTCTGCAACTGCACTTATGTATAAAGACAGTATATATATTGCACCAGCCATGCATGAGGAAATGTATTTAAATGAAGTCACTCAGGAAAACATATTAAATCTTTCTAAAAAACATATTTTTTGTGGTCCAAAATATGGAAAATTAGATATTGGCGATGAAGGATTAGGGAGGATGTTAGAGCCTGATGAGTTGGTCAATATTATTGAAAATACGTATGAAAAAATAATTGTTACTTCTGGTCCAACTTTTGAAAATATCGATTTAGTAAGAGGTATAACAAATTCATCAAGCGGCAAACAAGGAAGAGCGATCGCTTACGAATTACTTGCTAAAGGTTTTGATGTTATATATATACATTCTGATTTAATTAAACCTGTTCCACATGCTAAAAACATTAATTATTCGTCATCAGATGATCTTTATCAAAGTATATTAAACAATATTAAAGATGTAAAAAAAATCTATATGACTTCTGCAGTTTCAGATTTTATTCCTGAAAAATTTAATAAAAAGATGAATAGAGAAAGTGGAGAGTTTTCTTTAAAAATGTCACCCAATATAGATATTATAAAAACTATTAAAACTCAATATAAGGATATTATAGTGATTGGTTTTTCAGCACAATTAGATGACAATTTAAACTTTGAGAAAATAAATTCCAAAAATTGTGATTATTTAGTAATTAATAATTTAAAAGATAACTACTTTGGTTCTGATAATAATAAAATTTATATTATTGACAGAGATAAATTAATTTATGAATCACCTGTTGAAAATAAAAATATTATTGCTCAACATATTATAAAAAATACTACTTCTTAATTGTGTTTGTAAATGTTGAATTAATTTATAACAATACTTATAAATTTATTCAGTTTACATATAAAGTTCCTAGAGAATATGAAAATAAAGTATACATTGGTACGATAGTTGAATTATTGTTCAGAAATAAAAAATACAAAGCTTTAGTTGTTGATATAAATGTAAAAAAACCTAATACTAAAAAAATAAATGAAATTCAGAATGTTTTATTCACATTAACAGAAGAACAAATTACTTTCTTAACTTATCTATCAGTTTCAAATTATTTAAATATTGGTATTTTATTATCAGAGATTTTTAATATTGAAAAGTATAAAGAACAAAAAAAGCATAAATCAAAATTAATTAAACAGTATACACAATCCGATATAGGTAATAATATCTCTAAAAAAAATAAGAACATATTTGTAACACCAACTTTAGAAACTTCCAATCAACTATCTAAAGAATTAATATCTAATGGATTAGATTTAGATTTTTATCAAAAAACGGGTGGTAGAGATGAAATTGAAAGTTATATAAACTCAAATATCGATTTTAAAAATATAGTTATACTATCTAATAATTTTAATTATTTCAATATAACCGATGATGTTGTATTTCATTTCTTTGATACGAATAACATATCTTATAAACTTCCCAAGCTAAACGGAGTAAATATTATTGAACTTGCTATTTTAAAACAAAGTATTTTCGGAGGTAATTTCAAATTCTATAATATATTTCCAGCTTTAGATATGTTTGACTCATATGATCATTATGAAGAAATTATTATAAAAAACGATATTACTTATATATATGGAAATAATTTTGAAGAATGTATTAACATATTAAAAAATAAATTTCAATATGATAAATGTTTTCCATATACTAATTCTGAAATTTTAAAAAATGAATTAAATGAATATACATTTACTGAAAATTTATTAAGTAAAGATACTGAAGTATATTTCTTATTTAATCCTAAATTAAGTTATAAAAATACACTTAATTCTTTACGTTTAATTTCTTTAATAAAGGATGTTAAATATTGTGAATATATAAATATTCCAATAGTTCTAATCTCAACAAAAGATCAAGACTTGCAGGAGATGCTGAAGTTAAGCAATATAAAAAACCTTGCAAATAATGAACTTAGAGAAAGATCTAAATATGGTCCAAATATCAATACTAAAATATTCACTCTTAGTTCTGATAATGAAATAGAAACCGAAAAATACAACGAATATTTGCTTGGTCCGAGGAAAGAAGAGGGTAGATTTGAATATGAAATCAGGTTAATTTTAAGTAAAAATATAAATTACAATAAAATCATGGACTTATTTTCATATACAAATATACATAATCCAACTAAAAGCAGAAATATTTAATGTTTGATATAGTTACTTTTGGTCATCCTTCATTAAAAATGAAATCGAAAAATGTTGAGAATTTTGATGATGAATTAAAGGACTTAACGGATAAAATGCTCGAGATTATGTATGAGGCACCTGGAGTTGGATTAGCTGCACCTCAAATAGGTATAAATAAAAATATATTTGTATTTGATATCGGGGAAGGTCCGAACATTGCGGTCAATCCAATATCAATTAAAGTATCTGGAAAAGTTAATTTTCTTGAAGGCTGCTTATCGTTACCAGGATATTACTGGGATATTGAGCGACCTGAATATGCAAAACTAGATTGTTTTGATCTAAAAGGAAATAAAATTTTTTATGAAGGAGATGATTTATTAGGAAGGGTTCTTCAACATGAATTAGATCATTTAAAAGGAAAAGTACTTCTCACATGCTTAGATAGGAAAACAAAAAAACAAGCATTAAAAGATATATCTGTAAACGGTTTTCCAGGTAATGATGTTTAATTATTTTTTTGGTTCTGATTCTAGAAGTTTGACATATTTAAAATTTTTAAATGATAATACTCAGAACTTAACAGTCGTTACTACTTATCCTGTGAAAACTGGGAGAGGTAAAAAGGTCAAATCTAATATTATTGAAGATTTTTGTGTTGAAAATAATATTAATTTTAAATATTTTAATCAAAACGAAACCTATGAAGATATGTCAAATGCACTTTGCGTAAGTTTTAAAAATATATTTTCAAAAGAATTCTTAAGTAAAAATAACAATATCTATAATATTCATTTAAGTTTACTTCCAAAATTTAAAGGACCTTCTCCAGTAGAAACTCAGATTCTTAAAAACGAAGTTAATATTGGTTACTCTATATTTAAAATTGACGAAAAAGTAGATTCCGGTCCATTGATTTTTAGTAATAATATTCAACATAAAAAAGATCTATATGCTTCTAATGTATATGAATTAATATTTAAAGATTTTACTAACTCTTATAATGAAATTATTGAAAATCTTAATAATGAATTGAAGCAACA
>PBPX01000010.1 GCA_002724835.1 Actinomycetota bacterium
TTTATCAAAGACTCAACCTCAAATGAATCTTTGAAACTTATTTCGACCAGATCTTTATCGTCCGATTGATATTTATCAAAATTATATTTAGAAAGTAAAATTCCCAATATAATTGGATCTGTATCTCCTTTAAAATTAAGGATATTTAATTCACAATTATCTTTTAGCTTGCTTCCAATTGAATATCCAAGTTCCAATAATTCTTTATTGTTTTGAGAGATATCTTCACATCCAATTAGAAGCGTTTTGTTGTTATTTGATGACATTGAAGGAGGCATAAACAATAACTCATTAGAATTTCCTTCAAAAGAATGGGTAGAAATATATTCCTGAAATATTTCCTGATTACTTATATAGTCTTCTTTTTTTTCAAAACTTGATTCAAAAAATAGTAAATCAATATTCATTTGCTAGGTGTCCAGTCTTCTTCAAAATCTCTCGCAAACATCCATAATAGGTCTGATAATCTATTTAGGTAAACTACAACTTTAGAATTATCAATTTCTAATCTGTTTTGCCAAGTTACACATTTTCTTTCAGCTCTTCTTGAAACAACTCTNGACCATTCGAATTTTGCAGAAATTATATTTTCACCAGGAACAACAAAAAACTCNGGTATACCATTTTTTTCTTCTAGGAAATCTATCTCTTTCTCTAATACTTCTATCATTGTCTCATCTACTAAAGTTTTTTTAGCTTTTAATTTATCTCTATTCTCTTTAGCTGTTGCNAATTCNGCTCCCACAATAAAGAGCTCTCTTTGAATTCTTAGTAATACTTCTTTTATTTCAATAGGAAGTTTTTCTTCTGCTCTAATAAGTCCAAGAGATGCAACTAATTCATCTACTGAACCGTATGCTTCAGGAGCAAGGCTGTCTTTAGGNACAGTATCTCCATACAATAATTTTGTTTCACCTTGGTCACCCGTTTTTGTATAAATTTTCATATTTTAAGAATAGATACTGTTAGGCCAAAAGTAAAAGGGTTCCAGATGCTCCAATTGATACTACTAAAGAAAGATAACTTAATCCCGTTGCGGCCATAACNCCTGTATATGACTTTTCATTTAATGATTTATAAGAAGCAAAAGACAGGACTCCTGTAGATAAATATAAAAACATTATCACCAATTTGTATATATCTCCTAAGTTTTCCGATAAAAAATTAAAGTATACTAATGGCAAAATTATCAAAGGCTGNAATGTAGTGACTAANGCAATTTTTTTCATCCCCTCTTTAGATATAGTTGGATCAACTAAAAACCAATGTCCAATCATCATTAANGAAAAAACACCACTAACTAAAGAGATAGGTAGTAAATATTNAAGAAGATAATTCGTAAATCCTGTATTAAAACTATTGAATAGAAAAATATTTAATAAAAGAAAACTTAAAAAGAAAAGAGAAATTTCAATAATTTTATTTTTCATAAATATTGAAATAACTATCAACAATAAAGATCCTATTACAAAAATATCAAAATTAATTAAAGCTGTAGAGCAAATAATTGATATAAATAAGATACTAAATCCCCTTCTTGGGTTGACACTGTTTCTTATATAACCTAAATAGGGAATGCAAAAAATTAATAAAACAA
This sequence comes from Actinomycetota bacterium, assembly GCA_002724835.1. Lineage (GTDB taxonomy): Bacteria > Actinomycetota > Acidimicrobiia > Actinomarinales > Actinomarinaceae > Actinomarina. The sequence continues at coordinate 1,598 of PBPX01000010.1, forward strand.
AAACAAAAGTGCTCAAAGTCATTCTTCTTTTACAATAATATTTATATGAGAAACGAGAGAAATAAACAACATTTATTTATTTCAATANTATTAGGNTTCCTTTTTATTTTTTTACCAAATATACAAACATTNTCTAAGAACATAATTATTAATCAAAATTTGCTTGTATCTTTAATGATTTTTACAATNTTATCCTATTTGGCTCTTTATTCTTATTCAGCAAATAAGATTGCAGGAACTGTATTGTTAATCAGTATTTCATTTATCTCCCCTAATTTATATAAAAATTTTAAAGGTGAGCTNTATCCATTAACAATCGTCATTTTTGCTTCTTATTTTGGTTACATTTTTGGAATTAGGAGGTACAAGCAGTGGAAAAGTTCTCTCTAATTCAGCAATTTATTTGTGATAATCTAAAATGGAATAATGGTACGGGGCATTTTTAAAAGATTATTCATATTACTGAGTTTTCTTTCAGTGTTTTTGATTGNTAATGAAACACCTTCTTATTCATATACTTTAACTATTCCAAAATCTTCCTTCAGTTGTGCTGATAATGCTGTAGCTCCCCTAACTACAACAAAAGACATACAAACATGGTTAAGCTGTAATGGTTATGACCCAGGGCCAATTGATGGAGCGCCAGGGGCTAAAACAACTGCAGCAGTTAAAAAATTCCAATCATCAAATGGTCTTTCTGCTGATGGTGTTGTAGGACCAGCTACTAGACGTGCNATGNGAGCATACTCGAGTGTAACTTTTACATTCACAGGTAGTGGTTGGGGGCATGGTGTAGGTTTAAGTCAATATGGAACTAAAGGCTTAACAGAACTNGGAGCGNCTTTTTGTTCTAATACTTCTTCATGNACNTCAACTGAGGTGGTTGATTATTACTTNACAGATACTTCGGTTCAGCAATTGAACAATCTATCATTGTCTTCTCCAGAGATCGCAACTTCAAATAANAGCTTATGGGTGGGTTTAGCAAGAAATGCTAAGAATATATCTTTAACTACCTTACCTTCTTCAAGCCCACCAACCTTAATGATATGTCAAGACGGNTTAAACCAGACAGCCGGAGTACAGGCTTTCTTAACTTCAAGAGGATTTGAACCTGGAGCAATAGATGGAGCATTTGGTGATAGAACGTCTAACGCAATAAGAAACTACCAGTCATCTGTTGGAATAAATCAATCAGGTGCAATTGATGATGAAACTGTTAANAAAATGAAAAGTGATGCAACCGCTGATGGTCCATGCGAGTCTCCTTTTGGACCGCTTAAGATTTCAGGTGGTGCAACAATAAGTATCNTTAATAGTGGTAACAATTGTAGTATAAGTGGTCATCCTTTAACTCCAGCTACAGCTGGAGGTTGTAACATAACTATTAAATGGTCTGATGGAGGTCGAGTAAGAATCGGTCCAAGAGAACACAAACATGGTGAAATTAAACTAAGGTCAAAAAATGTATCCTCTGGATTCCATGTAGTACTTGCTGCAAATATCGAAAAATATCTTTATGGCTTAGCTGAAATGCCCTCACATTGGAATGTACAAGCATTAGAAGCACAGGCACTCGTCGGAAGAAGCTATGCTGTTTATGCATACTTGCAACAAAATAGGCCTGGAAATAAAACTAATATAGATGCTGGTTTAGATACAAGTAGNCAGAAATATTGCTGGTGNCATATTGGGTCTACTGCTTCAAGTCAATACTATTATGGATATTTAAAAGAAATTTCAGGACCAAACTGGGTTCAAGCTGTAAACAATACTGCAGGAAAAGTTATAACTTATAACAATAGTGTTATTCAAGCTTTCTATTCTTCATCGACTGGTGGAAAAACTAATAATAACTCAGTAGGTTTTGGTTCTCCAACAATTTGGCCATATCTGAAAACAGTTGATGATCCGTGGTCTGTAGACAATAGAGTTGGGAACCCACAAGCTGCATGGTCATATGATTTTACTACCTATCAACTGACTAGAAATATTTTATGTGGAGATATCCCTTGCTTTGATTCAATAACTGATATATATATTTCAAGTTCTGCAGAATCTGGAGCTGCAAAAGAAGTAACAATGAAAGGCTACGTTGGGGGTTCTCTAAAAACTGTTAAAAAATCAGGAAGAAATATTAAATCTCAACTTGGTTTTAAATCCCATTATTTTAAAACATCAAGTTCATCAGATGTTTCTAGCTTAACTGTAGGGCCTGTGACTGTTTCCACTTCTACAACTACNACCAGTAGNGGGGAGACAACTTCAACTACTGGTGATACAGCTCAATATGCTACATCTACTCAAGGATTAACNTACTTGAGTAAAGCAGGNCTTCTTAATAAATGTTNAGAAACATCAACNGCATGCCAAGCAAAAATTTTGACCAGAGAAGAAGCAGCAGCTGTAGTAGCCATTGTTGGTGGAATTCCATTAGATGCCCCCAATGCTTATAGTGACGACGACACAAGCATTTATCAAAGCGCAATAAATGGTATGCCTTATTATGGAATGCAGGTATGNTTCCGTAGCCCTTTTGAATATTTACCAAAAGAACCTGTATTGAGAGATCAATTTGCATGCATGATTGTAAGAGCAATGAAAGCTGGGACCGCAACTGATTTGGAAGGTAGCACTGATAAATTTTCAGATATTGGTGCAAGTGGATTNCAAAGNAATATAAANACTTTAGCTGCAAATGATGTAGTACCCGAATGTAGCTCACTANCTGATAAATTTTGTCCAAGTCGAAAAATCTCTATTGGTGAAGTGTCGTATATAGTAGATAAATTAGTATCAAAATCATTAATAGGTTCAAATTTATTTGATACTTCTCCTTTCCAAGCAGGTTGGGAGTCAAGTGGAGGAGAAGTAGAAGATGCTGCCTCTACTGCTGTTTCAAACCCTAATTCAGGAAATGATGCTTGTACAGGCAAAGATAATTCAAATGCAAAATTGGATAGTACTTTGGATATTCAGAGATTTCTTTCAGATAATGGATTTAATCCTGGTCCAATAGATGGTGTTAGTGGCAGCAAAACTAAAGCAGCAATTAAGGCATTTCAAACTAAAAATGGACTTCTCTCTGATGGTATAGTGGGAAGCAAAACTAAGGCTGCAATGCGCTCTTATACAGGCTGTGAAGCGGCTAATACCTGTAAGGCAAGAGATAATACAGGAGCAAACTTAGATTCGGTATCTGATATACAAACATATTTGTCAAATAATGGATTTAATCCAGGAATTATTGATGGNAAAATGGGCTCATATACAAGAGAAGCNATNAAAGCATTTCAAAGAAAAGTTGGACTTATTCCTGATGGTGTAGTNGGTAGCAGAACAAAATCTTCTATGCGTTCTTATACCGGNTGCTAATTTAGATACTTAATAATTTCTTTAGTAATTGAAGGTACATCAAACCCAAAGTTTTTTTCNAGATCCTNAATAGGAGCTGACTCACCAAAACTATCAACAGAAAAAGTCTTTGTTATTCTCCCTAAATAACTCTCCCAACCAATTGATCTACCAAGTTCAATTGGAAAAACGTGTTTATTTTTTAAGAGTTCATTAATTTCTTCATTTTGCATGTTTGAAAGCCTATTTAAGATAGGAACACTGATAATTCTTACNGAATATTCAAGAAGAGCTGCTTTAATCTTAAATGCTANTTCNAATTCGGATCCTGAAGCTACAAGNGTAAAATCATCTCCATCAGAAACNACATANCCTCCTTTAATAAATTCTTCATATTTAACATCAAANTCTAAATAATCTAAATCTTGNCTTGTTAATGAAAGNACTTTTGGATTTTTAGANTCAGAAAATGCATACCTATAAGAATGNTCTATCTCAATGCTATTAGAAGGCCTTATCACATCTACATTNGGNATAAGNCTTANAGACATTAAATGTTCTATNGGTTGATGAGTNGGTCCNTCTTCACCAAGATATATNGAATCATGTGTNAAAATAAATACAGAATTAATATCCATTAAAGATGCTAAACGAATACTTGGCCTCATATAGTCTGAGAAAACCAAAAAAGTTGAAGCATAACCTATCAAATTACTATGTAAAGTTATACCATTTGTAATTGCCCCCATTGCGTGTTCTCTAATTCCAAACTCTAGGCTCCTGCCTATATAATTAGTGGATGAAAAGTGGCTTTCATCAATTATTTGCTTCGTAGAGGCAGCTAAATCTGCTGAACCTCCAATTATCGAATTAGTAGATTCTGATAAATTTTCTAGTATTTTTGAACCTAAAATTCTCGATGCATACTTTTCCCCNCTGACTCNATCTAAACTAGGAAAGTCTTCAGAAGTTAATAAATCCCAATTATNTTTAAATGATGGATCTTCTTGATATTTATTTTTAAAATTTTCCTCCCATTTCCTAAGTTCTTCATTGTCTTTCTCTCTCTTTTCTTTAAAGTAATCATAAATNTCATCACTATGTAGAAATGGATCTCCGCTCCAATCTAAATTCANAAGAAATTTATTCATCTCATCACTCCCTAAGGGTGAGCCATGGACTCCACTNGTATTNTCTTTATTNGGTGCAAATTTCCCAATTGTAGATTTTGCAATAATTAAAGTCGGNTTATCTTCTACTTTTCTCCCCTTTTCGACTGATTTAATTATTTCTTTCTCACTATGGCCATCAATTTCTAAAACATGCCANCCTATTGATTCAAACTTNTCCTTTTGATTTGTGATAGAAACTTTGTCAACGGAACCGTCTATTGAGATATTATTATCATCAAAAAAGTAAATTATTTTTCCTAACTTCCAGACTGCTGCAAGTTCTGCAGCTTCAAATGAGATTCCTTCCATTAAGTCTCCATCAGATACAATTCCAAATGTATAGTGATTAATAATATCCTCTCCTAATAATGATGCTAAATATCTTTCTGCGACTGCAAATCCTACACCATTAGCAAAACCCTGACCTAATGGGCCAGTTGTTGTATCAATGCCTATAGAGGTGTCGACTTCAGGGTGTCCAGCAGTTTTTGAGTTAAGTTGTCTGAAATTTTTAATTTCATCCATACTCAAAGGAAACCCATTTAGATGAAGAAGGCTATACAAAAGCATGGAACCATGACCTGCGCTTAGTACAAACCTATCTCTGTTGATCCAATCAGGTTTTTCATTTGATACTTTTAAAAAATTTTTATACAAAGCAACACCAACATCTGCCATTCCAAGGGGCATGCCTGGATGTCCTGAATTAGCTTTTTCNACAGCTGCAGCTGATAAAACTCTTACTGATTTAGTTACCTTGTCGAACATTTATATAAGTATATTTGTTATTTAAACAGAGGCAAAAGAATCTTTTGCGTGATATGAAGACCTTACTAAAGGACCGGATTCAATATGTGGAATACCAAATTCTTCACCAATTAATTTATATTCATCAAACTCATCTTGTGTTACATATNTGTGAATTGGTCTATGTTTAGATGTAGGTCTTAAATACTGACCTATTGTGACAATATCAATATCTATTTGGGATACATCTTTCAAAACTGCTATTACTTCATCAAATTCTTCACCCATACCAACAATTAGTCCCGTTTTAGTTTTNCCAGAAAAATTAACTTCTTTGGCNTATTGAAGAAGAGAGAGTGACCTACCATAAGAAGCAGCTGTTCTTATNTCCCTCTGAAGTCTGGGGACAGTTTCTAGATTGTGATTTAACACTTCTGGTGCTTCATTAATTATGTTATCAATTGCTCTNCTGTCTCCTTTGAAATCAGGAATTAAAACTTCTACTGATGTTGAAGGNTTCATTAATTTAATTTCTTGAATGGTTTTTGCAAAAAATTCTGAACCTCCATCCTCAAGATCATCTCTGTTAACGGAAGTTACTACAGCATGAGTGAGTTTCATCGTTTTAACACTTTCAGCAACTCTNAATGGTTCTAGCTCATCTAGGTCAGAAGGCTTTCCTGTGTTAACATCACAAAAACCACAAGCTCTTGTACAAGTNTCCCCCATNATCATAAAAGTTGCAGTGCCCATTGACCAACATTCATATATATTTGGACATGAAGCTTCCTCACAAACAGTGTTTAGTTTTTTTTCATTTATTAAATTTTTTAATTCAATATATTCAGANCCAAGATTTGCCTTAACCTTCATCCATTCAGGTCTTTTCGGTTCTCCTGGTANTAATCCTTTTATTGTTACTGGTATTACGTTCTTATTTTTATTAAAAACTCCTCTATCAACCATTTCATCAATTTCATATTTTTTTTCTTTCTTAAGTTGAGTTGGTGTAAATTGAGATAATTGACTATTAACAATCTCATAATTAAAATTTTTTGAAAACTCTTTTGAGACCTCATCAACAATTTCCTTAAATGAAACTTCTCTGTTAAAAGAATGTACAGATGCAATCTTTTCATCTGAATTACCACAAGGATTAATNAAATCAAATCCATTCAAATCTTCAAAAATATTTAGAGAAAATCCATGGTAAGTGGTCCATTTACTGACTTTTATACCGATTGAAGCTATTTTTCCTTTACTCGTCCAAACACCTGTGTCTTCTTCTTTTGAATAAGAATCTATATTAAAAGTTGATAAAGCATTGATAATTGATTTTTCAATAGTTCTAACAAATGGAATAACTTTTTTCGGATCAGACAACCTAATTATTGGATAGCCAATGAGTTGTCCTTTACCATGAAAAGTTATATCGCCTCCTCTATCAGTTTCAAAATACTCTATTCCAAGATTGTCTAGCTTTTCTTTATTAGCTATAAGATTGTCTNTATCTCCTGACCGTCCGAGAGTAATGACATTATTGTGTTCTAATAGAAGTAAATAATCTTCTTCATTATTACCATNAGAAACTGAATTATGAAGCCCTTTTTGAAGTGTTAATGCCTCTGCATATGGAAGGTTTCCAAGCCATCTTATGTTTAAAGCTCTCAACTAATTTCTCCAGACCAATCATGATTTTCTAGTTTGTCTTTAATTGCGTTTAAAAACAATAAAGCAGTTGAACCATCAAAAACTCTGTGGTCCCAAGTTAAACTCAAAATACCNGAATGTCTTATCTCAATTGAATCCTCTTTACTTTCAGACTCAACTACTACTGCCTTCTTTTTTACTGACTCTGTAGACAGAATTGCAACATTAGGTTGATTAATAATAGGTGAAGTTAAAAAAGAATTAAATGAACCATTATTTGAAATTGTAAATGTACTTCCTGAAACATCTTCAAGAGAAAAGTTTTTTTCTCTTAATTTTTNAGATAATGAAGTAATTTCTCTTGCTAAANCTTTNACANCATANGAATCAGATTCTCTAATTGTNCCAACTAGTAATCCTTCTTGATTTATATCAACAGCAATCCCTAAATCAATATTTGAATGTATTGTATGTGAATCTTGATCTAAATCAAAAGAACTGTTTACAACAGGGTATTTCTTTAAAGCATCTACGGTTGCATTAGCTATAAATGGAAGGTAGGTTAATGAAAATCCTTCATCTTTCTTGAAATCTTCTTTAATTTCATTCCTTAGTTGTGATATTTTCTCATAATCAACTTCAATTGTTGTCATTACGTGAGCAGAAGTTTGTTTTGATTGAACCATATTTTCAGCAATCTTTTTTCTTAATCTTGGTATAGACTCACCGGTGCTTTTAGTTGAAGATACAGGCTTTTCAGCAACAGGTTCCTCTACTACTTTTTCTTTACTAGGTTGTTCTCCAGTTGCTATATACGCCTCAATATCTTTTCTTGTAATTCTTCCATCCTTTCCAGTTCCATTCAAAGAACTAGGATTTAGATTATTTTTACTCAACAACTTTCTAACAACAGGAGAAAGTTTTTGATCAGAATTACTTTCTACAACTACAGAACTTACTTCTTCACTTGTTTCCTTTTCTACTATTTCAGGTTTCTCTTGTATCTCAGGTTCCGGAGCTTCATTAGGTATTTCATCTATATCTTGAGAGTCTCCATCAAGTTCAAGTAAATTAGCTCCAACAGCTACTGTTTCTCCTTCTTCTACAAGTAACGCTGTTACTGTTCCGCTAAATGGAGATGGAACCTCAGTGTCTACTTTGTCTGTTGAAATTTCTAAAATTGGATCATCTTCACTAACAACATCTCCTGCTTTAACTAGCCAACTTAAAACAGTGCCTTCTGTAACTGTCTCTCCGAGTTGTGGCATCGTTATGATTTTGCTCATTATGTTATTGTAATTCTTTGATAGCTTTTATTAAATTCTCTGCACTAGGAATAAAAGCATCTTCCAATATTGGCGCAAAAGGGATATGGGTATTAGGTGATGTAACCTTTTTAATTGGATTATCTAAATTCCAAAAACCTTTTTCAGCTACTACTGAAGAAACTTCAGAAGCTATAGATGAAAAAGGGACATCTTCCTGGAGGATTACTAAGTTTGAAGTTTTTTCAATAGACTTCAAAATTATCTCTTCGTCTAGTGGAAAAATTGTCCTTAAATCAACTATCTCAACTGAGATATTGTCTTTTTTTAATTCCTCAGCAGCTTCAATCGCTGTTGGTACCATTGCTGACCAAGCAACAACCGTAACGTCGTCCCCTCCTTTAACAACTTTTCCTTTACCAAGTTCTACTTCATACAAACCTAAAGGAACATCCATTTTTAAATCTGGTTTTCTATATAACTTTTTATGTTCAAGATACATAACTGGATTTGGATCAAAAATTGAAGCAACTAATAATCCTTTTGCATCATATGGATTAGAAGGAGCGACGACCTTAATTCCTGGGTGATGTGCTAACAATGACTCTGGACTAATTGAGTGAAATGGACCAGAACGAGTCCCTGCTCCAGTAGGGCCTCTGACTACCAAAGGAACTGCTTTCCCTGCTTTCCAATAATATTTAGCTGCTTCTGTAGTAATTTGATCTAAAGCTGGATAAACAAAATCAAAAAACTGTAATTCAATCACAGGTTTTTTTCCAGCTAATGCTGCGCCTACTCCAGCTCCCATAAAACCACCTTCTGATATAGGAGTATCTAGAACTCTGGACTCTCCATATTTTTCAAATAGTCCCTTTGTAGCTTTAAATGCTCCTTCAAAACCCCCAATATCTTCACCCATCATGAAAATATCTTTATCTTCCTCCATTGCTTCATCTAACCCATTATTTATAGCCTCAATAAAATTCATTGTTTCAGTACTTGATTCATCATTTGTAAATACTTGGGACGTACGAGTAGCAAACATATCTTCAATTTCTTCATCGGGATTAGGATCGTCTTGTTCTTTTGCCCATTCAATTGTACTTTTAATCTCATTATCAATTTCTTCTGATAGTGTTTCAAAATCATTCTTTGTAAATAACCCTTCTTCAACTAAAGCATCTTCAAATCTTGTTATTGGGTCCCTTTTTATCCAAAATTCTCTAACCTCTTCTTCAACATATTCAGCAGGATCATGTCCTGCATGTCCATGATGTCTAAATGTAACAAGCTCAATTAGACTTGGGCCCTCATTATTCCTTGCTTTCTCACAAGCATCATGCATTGTATCTATTACTTGATAAATATCATTACCATCTATAATTTTTGACTCTATGCCATATCCTGCTCCTCTATCCGCAACATTAGGCGTTCCAAATTCAACTTCATTTGGAGAGGAATAAGCGAATTGATTATTTTGTACAGTAAAAACAATAGGTAAATTATGAACGCCCGCCATGTTTATACTTTCATGCCAGGTTCCAGTAGCAGTAGCTCCTTCTCCGCAGTTAGCAACTGCAACGACACCGCTGTTAGATTGTTGTGAAGCTAAAGCCCATCCAACTGCAACAGGTGCTGAGTCAGGTAATGGAGAAACTACCATTAATGTTCCTTTATCCACAACTCCAAAATGGCTATTTCCATCTCTACCTTTAGAGGGTCCATGCTTCTTTCCAAAGAAATTTAAACCGATTTCATTTAAAGAAACTCCCCTCATCATTTGAACGCCTAAATCCCTATGTGTTCCACCAAAGATATCGTCCTTCCCCATACCAGCTCCAATTCCAGCCATTGAAGCTTCTTGGCCTATTCCTGGATATACAGCACCGGAGAGCTGTCCCCCCTTATAAAGCTTTAGTAATCTTTCTTCAAGAAGCCTTTGAGTTTTCATTGATTTATATATTTCCCAAAGCTCTTCTTTGTTTAAACTCTTCGAATAGCCCTTTCTTTTTATTGATTGGTTATCCATTAATGTAAGCCTTTCCCGCTAAGTGACATAAGCGATTCACCTATAGCTTCACTTAATGTTGGATGAGCATGAATAAATTCTGCAGCTTCGCTTGGAAGAGCTTCCCATCCAACCATATACATTAACTCATGTATTAACTCTCCTGCACTTGGACCACATACACTTGCACCAACGATAGGACCATTTTCCTCTGCATAAACTTTAACGACGCCTTGGTTTTGGTTTTGTATTAAAGCCCTCCCCACGCCGACAAAGCTATGCTGAGACTGCGAAATGTTCAGTTCATTTACTTTTGCTTTGTCAGAATTTGTACCTACTTCTGCTAGTTCTGGATTTGTATACACAACATAAGGAATTGCTGAATAATTTACTGGACTTTTCTCACCAGTAGCAATATGTGTAACCGCAGCAATTGCCTCTGCAAATGCTACATGAGCTAACTGCGGAGTATCTTTAACTATGTCACCTAATGCATAAATATTAGCAGTAGAAGTCTGCATAGTTTCAAGATCTACTTCAATGAACCCATTTTCATTTGATATGCCAACATTATCTAAACCAATATTCTGAGTGAAAGGTTGTCGGCCGATAGCAACTAATACGGAGTCGAAATTTTCTTTTTCTCCATCTGAGAAAACTAATTCATTATTATCGACACTTTCTATAGAAGTTTTTAATTTAAAATTTACACCTCTTTTTGTTAATTGTTTTCTTAATTCTGCAGATGTTCTCTTATCTAAGCCAGGAAGAATTTCTTCCTCCAGCTCTACAACAGTGACTTCTGAATCAAGATCTACAAGTAAACTTGCAAATTCACACCCAATTGCTCCTGCGCCAACTATACAAACTTTTTTTGGTGGCTCATCCCAGTTCAATGCAGTATCTGAATTAATTATGAAATTATTATCAAACTCTAAATTAGGTAAGCCTCTTGGTTGAGAACCTGTAGCTAAGAGAACATAATCTGAAGCAATCTTTTCTTCTTCTCCGTTCTCTTTTTTAACAACGACAACATTCTTTGACTCTATCTGTCCCCATCCCTCAATGACATTTACTTTTTTACTTTTTAATAAAGTTCCTATCCCTGAAACTAATTTATTAACTATCTCGTTTCTTTTGTTTGTTGTATTTGCCCAATTAATATTTTTTTGATTTATTTCTATTCCGTAGTCATTGGCATTCTCAATTTCATGATTTAGTTCAGCAACATGTAACCAGTATTTTGCAGGAATGCATCCTCTGTTTAAGCAAGTACCACCTAAAACATCAGACTCTATTAGTGTTACATCTAAATCGAAATTATTAGCATATAATGCAGCAGCATAACCTGCGGGACCACCGCCAATTATCGTTATTTTTTTCAAATTACCTCTTTCAAGATAGGATCTCTATCAAATTGAGATAATAACTACACCAAATCTAGGGGTTCCCTAGTTAGTGATCAAAGTTATTTTCAATACTAATTTTAATCGAAAAGAATAATTGTTCCCAGTCAAGATAAAGCAATAATTGGATAAAATATATCTATGCAAACTCGATACTTAATAATAGCCTCACTACTTACCGGTTTACTCATACTTGTGTCATTTGCTGTTTGGTTGATGACAAATTAAAGTGAAAAATTTCAAATTATCTAACGGTATCACTCATATCCCACTTGAACTACCTTGGACATCTCCTGGCTTTGTGAATGTTTATCTCATTGAAGATTCTGATGGCTACATAATGATTGATTGTGGAGTTAATGGTGAGAAATATTTTTCACTACTTAAAAATTATCTTAAAGAAGAAAATATAGAATTAAATGAAATAAAACTTTTAATTGGAACCCATATGCATAGTGATCATATAGGTTTGTCTGATTCTTTAAGAAATGAAGGTATACCGTTTGCACTATATAAAAATTCAGTTGATTTCTTAAATGAATATAACGACTGGAGTTTAAGATTTAAAGATTTATTTATCTATTCAAAAAAAGAAGGTGCTCCTAAATCGTTTTTATCAGATATACAATCTATAACCACACCTACATATGCTGGGAAAGTTAAAAAACCAGATGTATTACTTGATGAAGGAAAAATAAAAAATATAAATAGAGACCTTTCAGTAATTTTCACTCCAGGACACGATCAAAGCGAAATATCAATTCATGACTCTAAAAGTAAAGTTATCTTTTCAGGAGATCATATTCTTCCAAGAATTACTCCTTTTATTCCAACTATTGATAGTGAAAGTAATTTATTAAATGATTTTATTATCTCTCTTGAAAAAATTGAAAACATTGAACATGAAACTATTGCTCCCGGTCATGGAAAAATTATAAATGAACCACATAAAAGAATAAGACAAATGATTTTACATCATCAAAGAAGGTCAGAAAAAATTGTTGAGTTGCTTGGAAATAAAAAACTAACAGGATGGGAAATAACAAATTTGCTATTTCCAAGAAAATTAGACGCTTTGAACTTAAGACTTGCCTTTCAGGAAACGCTGGCTCATTTAAAGTATTTGGAAAATAAGAAAGTTTTAAAACACAATATTGAAAAATATAATTCCTGGGAAGTTATTAAAAAGGCTTAAAACCTCTATTTTTTGCTTCATGAATATTATCAGGAGCAAAAGCTTGAATTAGATTGTTTATGATTAAATCTTTATCATTAATTAAATTTTCTAACTGAGCAAGCTCTTCTTGATTGTCACAATCATAGACTCTCATGTTTTTTCGATTTCCTAGAAATCTATAATTTTCAAATTTATCTATTCGTCCCAATTTTTATAGATTCATTAAGTTGGCTATTTCACTTCTTGCAGATTTTGATGTTCCAAACAATAAAGAATCTGACTTTGCTTTTTTGAAATATAAATGTGCAGGATGTTCCCATGTAAATCCTATGCCTCCATGAACTTGTATATTGTCTCCAGCAGCCTTATTAAATACCTCTGAACAATAAGATTTTGCCATCAGTGCACTCATTTCTAACTCAACGCTGTCTTCCGTGTCCACCCTTACAGAGCTGTATGCAAGAGATTTTGCACTTTCAATTTGTAATAACATATTGGCACAAATATGTTGAATTGCTTGAAATGAACCTATTGGTCGCCCAAACTGGATTCGTTCTTTTGCATACTCTGTAGACATATCTAAGCAAGCTTGAGCTCCACCTACTTGTTCCATTGATAAGAAAGATAATGCAATGTTTTTAACTTTGTTCCATTGACTTAGTTCTCCATCAAGTTCAATCATCATATTTTCTTTATCCACTTGTACATCCTTAAATTCAATCTCACACATTGGTCTTGTTTGATCAAGAGAAGTTGTTTCATTAACGGACACTCCATCAGCATCTTTATTAATTAATACAAATCTAAATTCTTCTTCTTCTTTTGCTAGTACCGCTAAATAATCTGAGGAATCTCCAAACATAACATATTTTTTTGTGCCATTTAGTACCCAACCATTATCATTTTTAACAATTACTGATCCAATATTTTCTTTATTAATTTCATACTTGTCATTTTCATAAACAGCATAACTACCTATTTTTTGACCAGAAATAATCTCTGGAAGAACTCTTCCTTTTAATTCATCATTTGAATGCATAACTAGTTGTTTAAAAACAATCCCAGAACTAAATAATGGAATAATTGGCATATAGTAACCCAAAACCTCAGAAAGTATTGCAGCATCTACTGTTGAAAAACCGAGTCCTCCATCTTCTTCAGGCACATCTAAAGCTAGCCAACCTTGTTCAATTACTAACTTCCAAATATCTTCATCTAGACGTGTATTATCATCTATTTTTCTTATTGTTTCTAAATTATCAATTTTCTCTGAAAGTAGTTTTTCAGCATTCTCTTTAATTTCTTTTTGTAAATCTGTAAGAATAAATTGCATTATATTAGTTTAATTTTATTTTCATAATTAACTAATGAAATCTCGTTTGTTTTTATTAGCATTTAACATAGAGAATATGTTAAAAATTAATAATCTACATGCATCAGTTGACTCCACTGAGATATTGAAGGGAATAAACCTTGAAATAAATGATGGAGAAGTCCATGCAATAATGGGGCCAAACGGTTCTGGTAAGTCGACTTTGGCAAATGTTTTGATGGGAAACCCTGTTTATGAAATTACTAAAGGCAATATTGAGTTCAATGGTGAAGATGTAACAGAAGACCCAGTAGATGTGAGGGCAAAAAAAGGAATGTTTTTAGCATTTCAATACCCAGAATCAATACCAGGTGTCACGATTGTAAATATGTTAAAAACAGCACTAACAAATATTGAAGAAACAGAATATACGGTTGTTGAATTGAGACTTAAAGTAGCTGATGCAATGAAAGATTTGGGACTCTCCCCAGACTTTGTTGATAGATATCTAAATGAAGGTTTTTCTGGTGGTGAAAGAAAAAGGAACGAAATATTACAACTAGCTGTTTTAAATCCTAAATTAGCAATACTTGATGAAACTGATTCTGGTTTAGATGTAGATGGTTTAAAAATCGTTGGAGAAGGTATAAATAATCTTAGAACACCTGAAAGAGGATATCTAATTGTTACTCATTATCAAAGACTTCTAGAGTATGTAAATCCTGATTTTGTTCATGTGTTTATTGATGGAAATATTGTTGAAACAGGGGCTAAGGATTTATCTAACAAGCTTGAAAAAGAAGGTTACGAGTCATACTTATGAAAAGTTTTGAAAATATTAAAAGTGATTTTCCTATCTTTGAGAGAAAAATTAATGGGAAGCCATTAACTTATCTTGATTCTGGTGCAACATCGCAAAAACCAAATGTGGTCTTAGAAAAAATGAATGAAATTTATAAAGTATCTAATGCAAATGTTCATAGGGGAACATATGCCCTTTCAGCTGAAACCACTCTTGCCTATGAAGGAGTAAGAAACAAGTGTAAAGATTTCATTAATGCATATGAATCTGACGAAATCATTTTCGCAAAAGGATCTACAGAGGGTTTTAATTTCTTAGCTAACTCAATATCAAAAAAGTTTATGGAACCAGGAGACGAGATAGTCGTTACTGAAATTGAGCATCATGCAAATATAATCCCATGGCAAATGGTTGCTCAAGAGAATGACTTGGAACTTAATTACATAAAAATTAATGAAGATTTTACTTTAGATTTAGATGATTTAAATGAAAAAATAAGCTCAAAAACTAAGGTTGTTTCGATTGTTGGAGAATCAAATTTATCTGGAATGTTGCCAGAAATAGAAGAAATTACAAAAATAGTAAAAGAAAAATCAAACGCCCTCGTAATTATTGATGGTGCACAGCTAGTTCCACATAGAAAAATTGACGTACAGGCTTTAGGAATTGATTTCTTAGTATTTTCAGGTCATAAAATGTTAGGGCCTACAGGAATAGGTATCGTATGGGGCAGAAAAGAACTTCTTGATAAGATGGACCCAGTTTATGGTGGCGGTGACATGATTGAAGAGGTTCATTATGATAAGGCAACTTGGGCTCCAGTGCCTCACAAATTTGAAGCTGGTACGCCTCCATATGTTGAAGCAATAGGACTAGGTGCTGCAATAGATTATTTAACTGATTTAGATATGGAAAATGTTCAAAAACACTCTGATGAACTGAGAGACTATGGAAAAGAAATATTTGCTGACATAGATAAGGTAAATGTCATTCATTCCTCTGCAGAAAAAGCTGGGTGCACTTTTGGAATGTACGTAGATAATGTTCATGCAACAGATTTATCTTTAATGTTGGACACACACGGTGTTGCTGTAAGGTCCGGCCATCATTGTGTTCAGCCTTTTCATAGAAAATTAGGAATAGATGCAACAATCAGAGCTACTGCATATGTTTACAATGACAAAAATGATCTAGATGTTTTCAAAAGTGCTCTAATTGATAGCATTGAAATGTTGAGTTAAAAATGTCAATTAAAGAAAAAGTAGAAGATTATAAAAAAACACTTGAGTTATTTCCAAATGACCAAGAAAAATATCAGTATTTAATAGAACAAGCAAAAAAAAGTGAGGAATTCCCAGAAGAATTTAGAAAAGATTCATTTAAAGTTCATGGTTGTCAAAGCCAAGTGTGGTTAGTGCCAGAACAAAAGGAGGAAAAACTCCTTTTTTTAAGTGACTCTGATGCTCTAATCTCTAAAGGCTTAGTAACTTTGATTTCATCAATTTATTCAAATGAAACTGCTGAAGAAATTGCAAATTCAGATATTGACCTTATGGAAGAATTTGAATTAGGTGTAATTTTAAGCCCAGCTAGACGAAATGGTGCTTACAGTATGTTAAAAACTATTAAAGAATACGCTAAAAAGTTACTTTAACTTTTTTCTTTCCACCAAGATTCATGTGGAAAATCAATCCATACTTCATTAGAGTATTTTGCTATTTCCTTAATAAAATAATGAGGCTTAAAGTCACATTCATTATTCCACCATAAAGATACAAATCTAACGTCGCATTCATGGTTAATATTCTCTTTTATATACTGTGAAAGCTTTTCAAAAGTTTCACCACTATCACATATGTCATCAACTATTAATACTTTGGAATCTTTTGGTTTAGGTAAATAATTTTCCCAATGTGGAAAATCTCTTGTAGATGCGTGAACTGGTTTAAATGGAATATCTAATTTGTGAGAAATCATAACTCCTGGTATCAAACCTCCCCTGCTTATTCCAACAATAACATCAGGTATAAAGTTATCTTCTTCTATCAACTTACAAACAGTCTGTGTGTCCTCTAGTTGCTCATCCCATGAATAATATAATTTTTCCATTTTCGTAAGTGCTAATTCTATCAAAAATTAAAAAATGGAAGGTAGGAATATAAAAAGAAAATTTACTTCAAAAAGAATTAGGTATTTAAGCGTTCATCTATAATAAAAAATATGAAAAGGAGGTAAGGATGCGTAGAAGTTGGGCAGTAGGCCTAATTATTATCAGTATTCTTACTATGGCATGCGGTGGAGCCGCATCCGTAGATGATTACAAAGCTGCATTTGTGTATGTAGGTCCAGCAGACGATGGTGGATGGTCACAAGCACATGATGTAGGTCGACAATTTCTTGTAGATGAAACCGGAATTGAAACAGCTTATACAGAGCTTATTCCAGAAGATGCTACAGAATTCAGAACAGTTGCAGAAGCTTATATTGAACAAGGATACAATATAATTTTTGGAACTACATTTGGTTATATAGACGCAATGGCAGAAATGGCAGAGGAATATCCGGACGTTATATTTTTACATTGCTCAGGATATTTAAGTAATGATTCTAACTTTGGGAATTATTTTGGAAAAATGTATCAACCTAGATATTTATCAGGCTTGGCAGCTGGAGCGATTACAGAATCTAACAAAATTGGTTATGTAGCTGCTTTTCCAATACCTGAAGTAATAAGAGGAATTAATGCTTTTGCAACAGGTGTTAAAGAAGTAAATCCTAACGCAACTGTTGAGGTTGTTTGGACATTTACTTGGTTTGGTCCAGAAGAAGAAACACAAGCAGCGAATGCTTTAATTGAAACAGGAGTTGATGTTTTAGCTCAACATCAAGACTCACCTTCTACTGGAGTTGTTGCAGAAAGCAATGGTGCTAAATGGATCTCATACAATACAGCGTATGGTAAAGATGCAGCCCCAGGTGCTTTCGTTACTGCTCCTGTTTGGGCGTGGGGACCATATTACGTTGATGTTGTAAATTCAATAATAGATGGAGAATTTTCAGGTGGAGCTTACTGGGGAGGAATGGATACAGGATTAGTTTCTTTGTATGAATTATCTTCTGATGTACCTTCTGATATATCTGATTTAATTTCACAAAGATCAGATGAAATAATTAATGGTGATTTTGATCCTCCAATAGTAGAGGAAGAATTCATTGATAACGTTATTGGTACAGTAAGTCCATAACAATTATATTAAAAACACTCCAGCTTTTATGCTGGAGTGTTTTTAACTAACATCAATAAATGAACCAAAAAATTCTTGAAGCAAAAAATATTTCTAAATCATTTGGAAAAATCCAAGCTTTAGATGATGTTAATTTCCATCTTTATAAAGGAAAAATTCACGGACTGCTTGGAGAAAACGGAGCTGGCAAATCCTCTTTAATGAATATCTTATCTGGAATATACCAACCTGAAAAAGGTTCAATAATTTTTGATGGCAAAAAGCAGAAAAAACTTAACCCGGAATCTGCCGCAAGACTTGGTATAGGAATGGTTCATCAAGAATTTAGATTAATTGAAAACTTTAGCATTAGAGATAACTTAACACTTTCAAAAGCAAACATCTATATTGATGATTTTGAAGATGCTTTTAAAAAATATTCTGAGATTTTTTCGTTAACAGTAAATCAAAACACTTTAATTTCAGAATTATCTGTAGGAGAAAAACAAAAAATAGAGATTATCAAATTAATATTTAATAACAATAACATCATGTTGCTTGATGAACCTACTGCTGTATTAACACCACAAGAAACAAATCAATTAAAAAACTCACTTGAGACGCTTTCAAATGAAGATGAAAAAACAATAGTTTTTATTACTCATAAGTTAAAAGAAATTAAAGAGTTTACAGAAACTATCTTTGTTATGAAAAATGGTCAAATGGTTGCTGAAGATTTAGAGACAGCATCTGTTAATGACAAGGACTTAATTACTTTAATGATGGGTGAAATCGATACTGCTGTTGTTGAAAAAAATAATGAAAAAGGTGAGATTAAGTTAAAAGTTGAAAACATTAGTTTAGAAATAGATGCAGGAGGTTTTAATAATTTAAATGATATTAATTTATCAATCAAAGCTGGTGAAATTTTGGGTGTTGCCGGAGTATCAGGAAATGGCCAAGTTGAATTAGCAAATATTGTTTCAGGGATTCAATCAAACTTTGATGGGAAAGTAACAATAAAAGGTCAAGATGTTACAGAAAAAGGTGTAAGAGCAAGGAAGAAACTTAACTTATCTTACATTCCTGAAAATAGACTTGGGGTTGGTCTTGCTCCAGGTGTTTCTATATTAGATAACTCTGTAGTTAGAGAATACTTTAGTGCCAGCTATGGACCTCATCTCTCTAAAAACAAAATGGTAAATTATTTAAATTTACTAGTTAAGGAATTTTCAATAAAGACCGACGAGCCAAAAGCAGAAATATCTACATTGTCAGGTGGAAATATGCAGAAATTACTTATGGGTAGGGAGCTAATATCTAATCCCGAAGTAATTGTTGCTGCACAACCAACTCGAGGTTTAGATGTAAGCGCTGTAGAAACTTTACACGAATTAATTGTTGACCAAAGGAATAAAGGCTCTGCAATAATGTTAATTTCGGAAGATCTAGATGAATTATTTAAATTAAGTGATCGAATAATTGTTTTATATGAAGGAAAAATTATCAAAGAATTTGAAATAAATGAAGCTAATACTAATAATGTTGGCTTAGCAATGGCTGGTGTAATTGAATAAGTATATTCTCTCTAAAAAAACTGTTGTTAATGATTTAGCAACGTTTTACTCATTCTTAATTGGATTGTTTATAGCTTTTTTTATTGGATCATTAATTTTATTGATACAAGACCAAAATCCAGCAAATGTATTTTCACTAATGCTAAAGCTTTCCGTTGGTAGTATTAACAGCCTTAGTTCTTCATTAAATAAAGCTATACCTTTAATACTTGCTGGGTTAGGAATTTCAATTATGAACTCCGTAAAATTATGGAACATAGGAGCTGAGGGTCAAATATTTTTGGGAGCAATTGCTGTTAACTTAATTTACATCAATATAAATATCTCTAATTCAAGCTTATTTATTGTAATTCTTTTAGCTTCAGGCTTCATAGGTGGTGCAGTTTGTATTTTATTTCCAGCAATTACAAAAGTTGTTTTTGGAGTAAATGAAATTATTACAACTCTTCTTACTAACTATATAATTATCGGCTTAACTATTTATTTAGTAAACGGTCCATGGAAAGATCCAAAATCATTGAACTTTCCTGCTGCAGCTTATGTTGGTGAAGAAGTTTACTTACCAACAATCTTTGGAAAGCTGAGTAGTGGTTTTCTTGTATGCATTCTCTTTGTAATTGGAGCTTATTACTTGAAAGAAAAATCTGTATTCGGATATGAAATGAGAATAGCTGGAGGATCAGCAATGACAGCTATTTACGCAGGTATCAATGCTAAACAAAAAGCATTCTATGCG
>PBPX01000050.1 GCA_002724835.1 Actinomycetota bacterium
CACCTCAAGCCTGCATGATACACTCGTATAGTAGGCAAGAACACTACTCCGTTATACTCCTCCGTTCTACACACCACACTCCGAAAGGATATCATCCTCCCACACACACACGGCCTCCCTCCGTAAATTAGATATACGCCTTAGACATGGGGGGCACCCCCTTGCTCTAAAAGTATATCTATATATATTCCCCCAACTCACCATCGGGGAATTCTAAGCAATATAAGAAAACCCTAATATGAATAACCTGTTTGATTATCAAGAAAATAAGAAAAACCCTATTGGGATAATGAATCTTGATTTCAGCACTGATTTAACACCTTATGTTCCAGTAATGGACAAGATTATTTTGGATCGGGTAGAAAATAGACTTGGATTAAACCCTAACAAGTTATTGGATTTTGCATATCAAGTATCTGGGATGGAGAGTGACCATAATCCTATGGCTCGTAATCCCGATAGTACGGCTAAAGGGCAGTACCAACTTACTGATGCCACCTTCATTACTGCTAAAAACAGGCTAAAAAGAATTATGGGGGAGTTACCAGAGAGAATAGTAAATGCCGAAACCGTCCTTGATCTGTCTCCTGATGACCAGAGAAGCCTATTTCTTGCTCATCTAACTGAAGATAAGGGAAGTGATGAGAGGATGCAGAGTTATTTAACTGGTGATAATTCTGGTTGGGACTTATATTTACACAATCATTACAAAGGCGACCCTACTCCTAACACTCTAAGACGAAGAAAGAAGTATTTTCCATGAACACAGAAAAGCAGGATAAATTCATCGAACACTACTGCCGCACTGGTAATGCTACCCAAAGTGCAATATACGCAGGATACTCTGAAAAAGGGGCAGTGCAATCGGGTCACAGGCTAAAAAAACAGTTCAATGACCAGATACAAGAGCGTGTCAAGAAAATGGTACAGGATATGGTGCCTGCTTCCCTGTCTGCTATTCAGGCTCTCATAGATCAGGGAGAGAGTGAGTCAGTCCGATTGGCGGCGGCTAAGGACGTATTAGACCGCGCAGGACTAAAACCAGTAGAGAAAACAGAAGTCACCAATATTGAAGCAATGTCAGATGAGGAAATACAGAGGCGTATAGATGTCCTCACAAAACACTGAACTCCTTTTACTTCTTGAGGCTCAGAAGCAAAGGGAAAGATTCAATAAAATAAAGCAGTACGATCCGTACCCATATCAGCAGGAATTCCACTCTACAGGGGCAGAAAACAGTCAACGCCTCCTAATGGCGGCAAACCGTATTGGTAAATCCTACTGTGGGGCGGCTGAGATGTCCTACCATTTGACAGGGATATATCCCAAATGGTGGAAGGGAAAAGTATTTACAAACCCTATCACAGCATGGGCCGGTGGTGTTTCTAATGAAACCACCAGAGATATCGTACAGGCAGAACTATTGGGTTCCCCCGATGATCCAGAAGCCTTTGGCTCCGGTTCGATTCCAAAACATCTAATAATAAAGACGGAACGTAAACCCGGCGTACCAAACGCTAAAAGTGTTGCATTAATCAAACACATTTCCGGGGAGAACTCCTCTTTACACTTCAAAGCCTACGAGATGGGTGTGGATAAGTGGCAGGGTAGATCAGTGGATGTGGTATGGTTGGACGAAGAACCCTCCAGAGAATTGTATTCTCAGGCTGTTACACGCACCCTAGATAGGCGTGGAATGGTGTATATGACCTTTACCCCTGAGCAGGGTATGACTGAAACGGTTGCCAGTTTTATGAACCGAATTCAGAAAGGACAATCCCTTACAAATGCCACATGGGATGATGCAAGCGAAAGCATCAAGTCCATGAATGGGGAAAAAGGCCACCTAAACGAGTCTGTCATGCAACAGATTCTCAGCGCATACGCTCCACATGAAAGAGATATGCGTAGATATGGGCGACCTACCATTGGTTCTGGTTTGATATTCCCTATTGATGAAGAGAGTTTAATGATTGATCCTATCAATATTGAGGATCACTGGCCCAGAATTGCGGCTATTGACTTTGGTTGGGATCACCCTACTGCTGTTGTCTGGTGTGCTATAGACACAGAAGAGGATATGTTTTACGTTTACGACTGTTATAGAGCATCGAAGGCGAGTCCGGCTGTTCACGCTGAAGTTATTAAACAGAGGCCGCACTTTATCCCTATTGTCTACCCACATGACGGAAACCGCAGGGACAGCATGGGGAATCCGGGTCTTGCCGAGCAATATAGAAGTTTAGGGTGCAATTTTACACTGGATCACTTTACAAATCCTCCCGGTCTTGGGCAAACTAAAGGCTCAAACTCTATAGAAGAAGGCTTGATGGCTATGTTACAGGCTATGGAAGATGGAAGATTTAAAGTATTTAACACGCTTCCAGATTGGTTTGAAGAGTTTAGGATGTACCACAGGAAGAATAACAAAGTTGTTGCTATCCGTGATGACATTATGAGCGCAACACGGTACGCATTTCAATCACAGCGTCATGCTATTGCGGGGTCTGACCCTACATGGACTGCTGATATAACCTATAGGAATTACGGAATTGTCTGATAAAGAACGAGAACTGATATCAAGAATCCAAGGAGAGATCACAGACTCTCTTGGATATGATGGCGAAATATCGGAACAAAGAGAAAAGGCGCAGGAATACTACTACGCCCTACCGTTTGGCAATGAGGTTGAAGGCCGCAGTCAATACGTTGATTCTACTGTTCAGGATACTATTGAGTGGATTAAACCATCCCTTATGCGCGTGTTTGCCTCTGGTGACGAGATGGTTAAGTTTACCCCTCATGGCCCTGAAGATGTTGATGCCGCCGCACAAGCGACTGACTATGTAAACTACGTCTTTACTAAGGATAATCCCGGTTGGGAAATTTTATATTCATGGTTCCACGATGCACTCCTACAAAAGAACGGTATTGTAAAAGTATGGTGGGATGAGTATGATGAAGTAAAAAGAGAGGAGTATAGCAATCTATCCGAGATGGAGTTGCAATATCTGATTACTAATGACAACATTGAGGTTCTTGAGCATACCCAAAAAGATTCCATCGTAAATGGCGTTCCTGAAGTAACGCATGATGTTGTTATTAAGAAGTATAATACTGACGGTAGGATTAAAATTGAAAATGTACCGCCTGATGAATTCTTAATTTCCAGAGAAGCAAAGTCAATCAAAGATGCTAGGTTCGTTTGTCATAGAGTAAAGAAAACTTTATCAGAACTCCGCATGATGTACCCCGATGATGACTTTGGCATTGAAGATTTAGGCGGCGGATATAATGAGCAATCCTATAACGCAGAGCGTCTAGCACGTTATGAGTTTGACCAGTCAGAAGATATGGCAGAGGGTTGGGGTGGAAACGAAGAAGAAGCCCTAAGAGAATACTGGCTACACGAATCATATCTTAGAACAGACTTTGATGATGACGGCATTGCAGAACTCAGGAAGGTTTGCACTGTTGGTAATTATGTGTTTGCCAATGAAGAAATTGATTATACTCCGTTTATCTCAATTACTCCTTTAAAAATCCCGCATAAGTTCTTTGGTCTGTCTGTTGCAGACCTTGTGATGGACTTACAGTTAATCAAGAGTACGCTTATGCGTAACCTGATGGACAACGCTTACAATCAGAACTTTGGTCGGTACGCAGTCTTAGAAGGTCAAGCGAATTTAGATGACCTCCTAACCCAGAGGCCGGGGGGCGTGGTACGAGTTAAATCTCCCAACGCCGTCATGCCGTTGGCCACCCCTCCCCTTGAGCCTTATTCATTCCAGATGTTAGGATATCTTGACGAGGTAAGAGAGTCAAGGTCAGGCGTGAACAAGAACACTCAAGGCATTAATGCAGATGCCCTAACCTCTCATACTACAGCAACAGCCGTTAATGCTGTGATGACTAATGCTCAGTCAAGAGTTGAGATGATTGCAAGGCAGTTTGCCGAGACAGGCGTTAAGGAATTAATGTGGATAATTTACGAACTTCTGCTCAAGTACCAAGACAAAGAACGAGTAGTAATGTTGCGTAATGAGTGGGTTCCTGTACGTCCTGATAGTTGGTCAGATAAGATGGATTGCACCGTATCTGTAGCCCTTGGTAATGGATCAAAAGATCAGCAGATGGCTCACCTGTCACAAATGATTCAGTTTGCCGCAGAAGCCATGCGCGGTGGGCTTCCCATTGTAACTTCACAGAATATGTACAATCTTGGTTCCGCATTGGTTAAGGCTATGGGATATCAGAATGTTGGAGACTTCCTGACAGAACCTCCACCGCCGCAACCGCAACAGCCTACTCCAGAAGAGCAAACCGCTATGATGGAGCAACAGATTAAAATGAAAGAGTTGGAAATCAAACAGGGCGACCTACAAGTTAAGATGATGAAAGTCCAACAAGATGCACAGGAAGCCGCTGTAGATGCACAACTTAAAGCCGAAGAACTGGCCCTTGAACGAGAACAAGGAAGGGCCGTAGCAATAGGAGCAACATGAGTAGAGATATAGAACACGCTAAACGCCTTCTTAATGACCCTCTATACAATGAATCATTTGACAAACTAGCAGAAAGTATTTTTAACACTTGGTCACAATCAGGTGTGAACGATGTCGAAAGCCGAGAGCAATGTTGGCTTTCATTACGACTCCTTGAGAGGATTCGCCTTCATCTAACCAGTATTGTTGAAACCGGAGAGATGGCGGAGAAACTGAAGGAATACCACATATAGGAGATAAATTATGGCGGACACGCAACCAGCCCCGCTTCCAGTAGTACCCGGTAGTGTTACCGAAGCACAAAATGCCTTCCTTGGCTTGATGGAACCTGAAGAGGAAAAACCGGAAACCGAAGAAAGCGCCCCTACGGAAGATGTTGAAGAGTCTACTGAGGAAACTCAAGACGAACCATTGGAAGAGGAAGTCCTTGACTCTGAAGAGCCAGAAGAAGTTGAAGAGGCTGAAGAAGAGGAAGAGGAAGAGTTAGACGAAGATGAGGTCGAAGAGGAACCTGAAGTTTATGCCGTCAAAGTTGACGGTGAAGAACTTGAGGTAAGCCTTGATGAACTTGTTAAAGGGTACTCCCGTCAGTCTGACTATACTCGTAAGACGCAAGAACTTGCAAGCCAGAGAGAAGAAATGGCTCAACTGCAACAGCAGTGGGCTAGTGAGATTACTCAGGCACAGGCGGAGCGTCAGCAATACATAGACGCACTTGGACAATTTGTTCAAAACTCTATGGCAGGATTGGAACAGTTTGGAAATGTAAATTGGGAACAACTTCGTGAAGAAGACCCCATTGCATTTGTTACCAAGAAAGAAGAGTTCCGCGATGCTCAAGAACGTGTACGGCAAGCGCAAGCCCAACAAGAAGTTGAGTATCAGAAACAACAGCAGGAAGTTGCCAGAATGCGGCAACTGGCCGTTCAGGAAGAACACAAAAAGTTAGTAGCCGCTGTGCCTGAATGGAACGAACCAGAGAAACGTAATCAGATGGCATCTGAACTTTCAGCATACGCTGTTGAACAGGGATTCTCCAAAGAGGAACTGAAACAACTAATCGACCATAGATCGTTAATCGTTCTTATGAAGGCGCAGAAATATGATGCACTTCAGAAGTCTGATGTTAAAGCGAAGAAGTTAAAGAACAAACCCAAAGTTGTCAGGTCTGGTAAGGGTTCTAACAAGAAGTCTGATACTGCCAGAGCCAAACGTATTGCGTCCATGAAGCGTCTTAAACAGTCTGGCAAGCCAGAAGATGCTGCAAGCCTGTTTGAAGATTTTGTAGAACTTTAACTAAGGAGGCTTTAAAATGGCCGCAACAGCAAATACGAGGGAAACTTACGGAGCAGTAGGTATCCGTGAAGACCTCTCTAATATCATTTACAACATCAGCCCGATGGACACGCCGTTTATGAACGGTGTGGGCAAAGGGTCTTGTGANAATACCTACTTTGAGTGGCAGACTGATGAACTTGCCGCCGCCGCCGCNAACNGANANGTTGAAGGCGANAACCCNGATCCGATTGCAGTGGCAGAGCCNCGCCGTCTGGGCAACTACACGCAGATCAGNNNNAAAACTGTGATGACGAGTGGNACNGCNGANGCNGTGGATTTTGCNGGCCGCAAGTCGAGTCAGGCATATCAACTGGCTAAACGCGCAAAAGAAATCAAGCGAGACATGGAAAAGATGCTCCTTGATGACACTGTTCGTTCTGCCGGTGCGGCGATTGGTGGCCCTGCCGCGGCCCGNGCAACNGGNGCGTTCAACTCTTGGATTGGTACGACTGCCGCCGGTACGTCCCCGATTCTTGATGGTGGNGCTTCGCCTGTTGTCGGNCTTGTCAACAACGGTACTGGCTCTCCTGCCCCCGGCCCTGACGGCACGACTGTTGCCGCCGCCGGTACGACCCCNACTGTGACTCTTACCCTCGCTATGATTAACGAGGTTGTGTCTCGCATTTGGGACTTGGGTGGAACTCCAGACGTTATGATGTGTTCTGGCGCTCTCAAGCAGACNATTTCTTCACTTGGCGGCTCTGTCGTTGCTGACCTTCAGAAGAATGTTGGTGANG
The DNA here is from genome assembly GCA_002724835.1 of Actinomycetota bacterium. GTDB lineage: Bacteria > Actinomycetota > Acidimicrobiia > Actinomarinales > Actinomarinaceae > Actinomarina. The sequence continues at coordinate 6,581 of PBPX01000050.1, forward strand.
GTCAGGCTACCGCAGTGAACGCGGTTGACGTTCTTGTTACGGACTTCGGTACGTTCAAGATTGTTCCTAACCGTTTCTGCTTGGCNANCCGTGTNTACGTCATTGACTACGATCTGTGGTCAGTTGATTACCTCCGTCCCTTCAAAACCGAAACCCTGTCAAAGACTGGCGACAACATCAAACAGATGATGCTTGCTGAGTACGGGCTTCGCGCTAAGAATGGTAACGGCAACGGTATCATCAAAAACGTNAAGTAGAGGTACTATGGTGANAGCCCCCTTCGGGGGGCTTGATCCTCATTATGTTTATATACAATAGCATACCCACNGTAGTTGTAAAAGATAATGTTGTAACCCCAGAAGAATGTGACTACATTATCAAGTTTGCAGAAAAGCGTGGTCTACAAGAGAANAGAATCAATGTAGGCGATGAAATGGTAAAAGACCCNANNAGAACTAGCAAGGGTACATTTGCCAAACACGATGAAGATAAAGTCATTGCTNATGTANTNCAAAGACTTGCTTCTATTGCCGGTGTTCCGCTTAGTAGAGCAGAACCCGCTACGATACAAAGGTATCAACCCGGACAAGAATACAAGCCGCATTTAGATGCGTTTAAGCCGGGNGAAGTTATGCCTGATATGTTTAAGGCAGAAGAGGCAGGNAACAGGGCTGTAACTGTTATACTGTATCTTAATGATTCGGATGGCGGATCAACAGGGTTTCCTAACTTGGGATTGGTTATGCAGGCTTTCCAAGGCAGGATACTGATGTTTGGCAACCTAGACGAAAACAAGGAAGCGCACCCCCTATCAATGCACATGGGTNTACCGCCCAACACAGGGGATAAGTGGATACTTACACTTTGGTTTAGAGAGAGGGATTATATTTTGAAGAANTCGGATATTCGTAAAGCAGTAAAACAGATGGAATCATCTGACAANAANCAGGCGAAAAAACAAANCAAANCAAAGAAANCGCCAGATCAGAAATTGCAAGATCAANTGNAAGGTATATACTGGAAGGCAACAACAGGAAGTACCATGTCTAAAAGATCAGCACAACCATGGCAGAAGTTTACCCCAGAGGATGATGGCGGCTTTACTCTTGAGACATTTCAGGATACCACCCCTGTTATTGAAGGTAATAAAACAGATTACAATAACTACGGAGATTTAAGAACTCCGGGTAAACAAGGCGAAGGCGTAAGGGTTGCATCTATTCCTATTACCGTATGGGAGAAGTGGATGAAAGAAACCAACGGTATGATCCAAAAGGATTCAAATCTTTTAAAGAAATACCTCAACGACC
>PBPX01000011.1 GCA_002724835.1 Actinomycetota bacterium
AGAGAAAGATGCAAATATAAATGAAGAGATTGATAGATTAAGACATTCAGCAACAAGCGCATTATTAATGAGAGATGATGTGATCGTTGTATCATCAGTCTCTTGTATTTACGGCTTAGGTTCTCCTCAAGAATATAGAAATAAAATTATCCCAATAATTAAAAATAAAGAATTTGATTTAGATACATTACTTACGAAATTAATTAAACAACAATACATTAGAAATGATTTAGTAGTATCGAGAGGATCTTTTAGATTAAAGGGAGATACATTAGATATTTTTCCTGTTTACGAAGAGACAATATATCGNATAGAATTTTTTGGTGATGAGGTNGAGAGNATATTNAGAATTGATCCAGTTACAGGTGAAATACTTGAAAAGTTAAATGAGTTAGCAATATTACCAGCTACACATTATGTGTCTTCTGATGAAACTATGAAACATGCTCTTGAAAAAATAGAGTTAGACATGAATAACCAAATAAAAGAATTTGAAAAGAATAATAAACTTCTTGAGGCTCAAAGGATTAAACAAAGAACAATGTTTGATCTTGAAATGCTAAGAGAACTTGGTGTTTGTTCAGGAATTGAAAANTATTCAAGATATTTTGATGGAAGAAAACCTGGTGAAGCACCGCATACACTAATAGATTTTTTCCCGGAAGAATTTCTAATGGTTGTTGATGAAAGCCATATTGCTATTCCTCAAATTAGAGGGCAATATGAAGGCGATAAATCAAGAAAGACTACNTTAGTTGATTATGGNTTTAGACTTCCAGCAGCTTTAGANAATAGGCCTCTAAAGTTTGAAGAGTGGGAGAATAAAGTTTCTAAAACTATTTTAGTATCAGCAACACCTGGTAAATGGGAAAACGAAAATTCAAAAAAATTTGTAGAACAAATAATAAGACCTACTGGATTATTAGATCCATCTGTAGTTATAAAACCTACTACTAACCAAATTGAAGATTTATTAGTTGAGATTAACTCTGTAGTAAAAAATGGNAACCGTGTTCTAGTAACCACATTAACTAAAAAAATGAGCGAATCTTTAAGTGATTATTTATTAAAAACTGGTGTTAAAACNAGATATTTNCATTCTGACATTGATACNTTAGAAAGGATAGAAATTTTAAGAGATTTAAGAAAAGGNGAATTTGATGTTTTAGTTGGAATTAATTTACTTAGAGAAGGTTTAGATCTTCCAGAAGTACAACTTGTAGCAATAATGGANGCTGATAAAGAAGGATTTTTNAGATCTGAAACAAGTTTAATTCAAACTATCGGAAGAGCTGCTAGAAACAAAGAAGGATATGTCATAATGTATGCCGACAAAATGACTGATTCAATAACTAAAGCGGTTTATGAGACTAANAGAAGAAGAGAAATTCAAGAATTACATAATGAAAAATATGGAATTAATCCAGAAACTATTAAAAAAGAAATTACAGATTTGTTAGAAATAGTTGAAAGAAATAGACCATCTAAAGAAAATATTAGCTCTCGATTAAATACTAATTTAAAAGATGCCTCTAAANATGATTTATATAAGATATCTAAAGAAATAGAGAAAGAAATGCANGTAGCAGCTGATTTACTAGAGTTTGAAGTAGCAGCTAGATTAAGAGATGAACTAAAAGAAATAAAAAAAGAAATAATGGAGTTACCAAATTAATGTCTAAAGACTATTTAAAAATTAAAGGTGCAAAAGAACATAATTTAAAAAATATATCAGTTGATATTCCAAAGAATGAATTTGTAGTAATTACTGGATTATCTGGTTCAGGGAAATCTTCGCTTGCTTTTGACACAATATATGCAGAAGGGCAGCGAAGATATGTTGAAAGCTTGTCTGCATATGCGCGTCAATTTTTAGGTCAAATGGAAAAACCTAATGTAGAAAGCATAGAAGGNCTTTCGCCTGCAATTGCAATAGATCAAAAAACTTCATCAAGAAGTCCTAGGTCAACTGTTGGAACAGTTACTGAAGTACATGATTACTTAAGACTGCTCTGGGCAAGGATAGGTATCAGTTTTTGTCCTATTTGTGGAACAAAAATAGAGAAACAGTCNGTTGATTTTATTGTAAAACAAGTTCTGAATATAGGTAGTGAAATTAATATTGAAATACTTGCACCAGTTGTTCAATCTCGNAAGGGTGAATTTGAAAACTTATTTAAAGATTTGCTCAAAGATGGTTTTAGCAGAGCGTATATCGATGGTNAGCTGACNAGGCTAGATGAAGCTAAAAGATTAGANCGTTATTTNAATCATGATATTTCTGTTGTTGTTGATAGAGTNAAAATTAAAAAAACTGGTGGAAGAAGATTACCTCAATCAATAGAAGCTGCTCTTAAACTNACTGACGGAATTGTAGATATAAAGATTGATGATGAAATTAAAAGTTTTAGTCAAAACTTAGGCTGTAAAGAATGTGGAACATCTTATGGAGAGCTNGAGCCAAGAGACTTTTCATTCAACTCTCCTTTTGGAGCTTGTGATTTCTGTAATGGATTAGGAGTTAATTACGAGATAGATGAAAATTTACTTTTAAAAGATAGAACTTTAACTATTAAAGAGAATGTATTTCCAGAAATGTCTTTTAGGAAATACTTCCGTGCTCAAATACATGGTGTATGTGAATATTTCGAAATACCAATGGACATTCCTTATGAAGAAATTTCAATAAATGATCAAGAAATCTTACTCTATGGAACAGATGGAATCAAAACACCGATAAATTATACAAATAGATTTGGGAATAAAAGGTCATGGAAAAGAGAGTTTCCAGGCGTAATACCATTGTTTAAAAAAATATATGAAGAAACAAGTTCTGACAAAAGAAGAGATTATTACATGCAGTTTATGAGAGAACTTGACTGTGGAGAATGTGATGGTGAAAGATTAAATGAAAGATCAAGAAATGTAAAAGTAAAAGCTTTAACGCTTGGTGAATTTAACAAACTTTCTATAAAAAAAGCTTATGAAGTCATACAGAATTTAAAGCTTAGCGGAAACTCAAAGGAAATAGCAGAAGCAATTATTAGAGAAATTAAAGAAAGATTGAGTTTTCTAAATGAAGTTGGACTAGGTTACCTGCAACTGAATAGAGGTGCAGCCACACTTTCAGGAGGAGAGGCACAACGAATTAGGCTAGCTACACAAATAGGATCAGGTCTGACAGGGGTGTTATACGTTTTAGATGAGCCGTCAATCGGTTTACATCAATCTGACAATAAAAAATTAATAGAGACATTATTAAGATTGAAAAACTTAGGTAATACAGTATTAGTTGTTGAGCACGATGAAGAAACAATGAAAAGCTCTGATTACCTAATAGATATAGGTTGGGGTGCTGGAGAAGACGGAGGAAATATTGTTGCTGCTGGTGATTGGAATGTAATATCCAAAAATAAAAAATCAATTACAGGTAGGTATTTATCGGGAAAATTAAAAGTTCCATATCCAAAGGTCAGAAGAAATGGAAATGAAGGAAAAATTGTTATTAGAGGTGCAAAAGAAAACAACTTAAAAAATATTACCGCTGAATTTCCACTTGGTAAATTTATATCTGTGACTGGGGTTTCTGGTAGTGGAAAGTCAACTTTAGTATCTGAAATATTAGCCAAAGCAATACACAATGAATTTACTAGAAAAAATTGGAATCCACCCGGGGTACACAAAAGTATTAGTGGATTAAATTATATTGATAAGTTAATAGAAATAGATCAGTCACCTATAGGTCGTACACCAAGATCAAATCCTGCAACTTATTCAGGAGTATTCGATATGATAAGGAATCTGTATTCTCTTACAGAAGAATCAAAAATTCGCGGATATAAACCAGGTCGCTTTTCTTTCAATGTTCCCGGCGGTAGATGTGAATCATGTAAAGGCGATGGGACAATAAAGGTTGAGATGTATTTTTTACCTGATGTATATGTCATGTGTGAAGATTGTAATGGATCAAGATATAACCCAGAGACATTGAGCATAAAATGGAAAGGATATAGTATTGCGGAGATACTTAACTCAACTGTTGAAAATGCACTAAAAATATTTGAAAACCAACCAAAAATTTTTCGAATAATTAAAACTCTAGATGATGTTGGTTTGTCATATATTACTTTAGGTCAATCTGCGACAACATTGTCAGGGGGTGAAGCCCAGAGGGTAAAGTTAGCGAAAGAATTAAGTAAAAGGTCTACAGGCAAGACTATGTATATTCTTGATGAACCAACTACAGGATTACATTTTGCAGATGTCCAAAAACTGATGGAAGTACTTCATATGCTTGTAGACAAGGGGAACACAGTAGTTGTAATTGAACACAATTTAGATGTTATAAAGAATTCAGACTGGATAATTGATCTTGGGCCAGAAGGNGGTGAGAATGGTGGAAAGATAATTACAGAAGGCACTCCAGAAAGTGTAGTTNGAGATAANGATTCNTTAACAGGAAAACATTTAAAGNTAGTNTTATAAATGAAAAAGATAGCCAATAAAGAAATTCCNAACGAACCAGGAATTTATATATTTAAAGANANCTATGNAGANCCNCTNTATGTAGGNAANGCAAAAAATNTNAGAAAAAGAGTNCCTTCATATTTTGCAAAACANACTTCATGGAAAATAAANAGNTTNNTNTCTGAAGCAANTGNGNTAAGTTTNGTTGTTGCAAAAAATGAAGCAGATGCTTTGNTNGCAGAATANTCATTCATACAAGAATATAAACCAAAATATAATGTTCAGTTTAAAGATGATAAATCATACCCATATGTAACTCTTACAAATGAAGAATGGCCGCGTGCATATATATCAAGAAAAATNAACTCCAAAAATAATAATTTTGGACCCTTTCCTTTTGTTGGCTCTGCAAAAAGATCTCTTGACCACTTGATAAATATTTTTCCAGTTAGGACCTGTACCAACACTGTATTTATTAGACATCAAAAACTAAATAAACCNTGTCTGTTATTTGATATAGAAAAGTGTTCTGGTCCATGCATTGGAGCTATTGAAAAAGACGAATATACAAAACTTACAAAAAAAATAAAAGATTTTTATACAGGCAAGTCAGATAAATATATTAATGAGAAAAAAATAGATATGAAAAATTATTCTGAGAAACAGGAATATGAAAAAGCAAATCAAGTTAAAAATTTAATTAATCATTTAGAGAATGCTAGAACTACACAAACTTTACTTGTAGATAATAAAAAGTCAGTTGATGTTTTAGGAATCGACATTGATAATTTAGATGTTGTTATTTCTTGTTTACTAATTAGGAATGGAAGAATTATTGGAGAAGTAAAAAAAACGNTAGAGCCAATTGATACTTCAGATTACAATGAATACTTGCCCCAAGTAATTTTATCTGTCTTCTCAGAGAATGAACCATCAGAGGAAATATTAGTTAGTCATAATTTTCCTTATTTGGAAGTTATTGAAAAAGAATTATCAAAAAAATGGTCAAAAAAGATTAAAGTAAAAACCCCACAAAGAGGCTGGAAAAAAGATTTATTAGATACCGCAATAATTGATGCAATTGAAATTAGAAGAGTAGTCAACTTCAGAAGGCGTACTGATTTAGAATTTAGATCACAGTCACTTGAGCAATTAAAAAATAATCTNGGCTTAAAAAATATTCCCTACAGAATTGAAGCNTATGATATTTCTAATTTAGGAGATAAATATAGAGTAGGCTCGATGGTTGTAATGGAGGATGGTATTTGTAANCCATCTATGTATAGAAAATTTCATATAAAATCCTTTCANGGACAAGATGATTTTAGATCAATGGAAGAAGTTCTCTTTAGAAGGTTAAAAAGATTAAATAAAAANAATGAGAATGATAAAAGTTTCAAAAAAACACCAGACTTAATCTTAGTTGACGGAGGCAAAGGTCAACTATCTTCTGTAAAAGGCGTTATTGATCATTTTGAACTTGATATTGATTTGGTTGCTTTAGCAAAAAAGGAAGAAGAGTTATTTTTACCAAATAGAAAAGAACCTTATTTATTGAATAAAGATTCTGAGGCATTATTTCTGTTACAAAATATACGAGATGAAGCTCATAGATTTGCATTAAAAGAAAATAGACGCTTAAGAGCACAGGAATTAAGCACTTAGTCCAACATTAAATAAAGTTCTACCATCTAAACCAGTCCTAATTAGAATGTTATAGAAGGAGATTAATTGNCAACAAAAAGACCAGAAGTTTTACTACTTGTAGGTATGTCCGGTGCAGGCCGTTCTGCTAGCTCNAATGTTTTTGAAGACTTAGGNTATTATGTTATTGAAAACCTACCTCCTGATTTAGTTGAATCTGTTGTTGAGTCTAATGATGTAGCTGAATCTAATAGACAATTAGTTCTAACAGTTGATGCGAGAGATGGATTTGCCCAAGGAGAATTAAATAAAAGTCTTGATAGATTGAGTCAATCTGGAGTATTGACGAGAATAATATTTCTTGATGCTGATACGGAAACATTAATTGAAAGATANGAAGAGAATAGACGCCCTCATCCTATGGGTCAGGAGTCATTATCGCAATCAGTAAAGATGGAGCGAGATTTATTAAAACCTATTAGGGAGTTAGCTGATTTAGTTATTGATACAACAGATATGAACGTTCATGATTTAAGAAAAAGGATAATAGAAGGATTCCAAGGCGAAGCAACTAATCAAGATTTAAAAATTTCAGTAACTTCATTTGGATTCAAAAACGGCTCACCNAGAGATGCCGATTTAGTTTTAGATGTTAGATTTTTACCCAACCCCCATTGGAGAGAAGAACTTCGTTCATCTACAGGACAATCACCAATGGTTAGGAATTATGTTTTATCTTTTGAAGACGCACAAATTTTCCTTGATAAAGCAAAAGATCTTGTTGAGTTTTTACTTCCAAGATTCACATCAGAAGGTAAATCATATGTCGGTATTGCAATCGGTTGTACCGGAGGAAAGCATAGAAGCGTTGTCATGACGGAAGAAATTGGAAATTGGCTTAAAAATGATGGAAAGGATGCTGTAATTATCCATAGGGATATGAAAGAAGCATAAATTGACGTCTAAAAATTTAGGTAATGTATTAATAAGGTCTGATTTAAATGTTCCAATTAGTAATGGNACTGTGTTAGATAATTTTAGAATTAAAAAATCTATTGAGTATATAGAAGAACTACAAAATATTTCGAGCAGCGTTACTTTTATAAGTCACCTTGGTAGGCCTAAAGGAACAGAAGAATCTTTATCATTNAAGCCAATCTCAGATGAAATGANCAAACTATTAAACCAAGATGTTGTATTTATAAATAATAATTTAGATGAAGACATTAAAAATATTTTAAAGACTAAAGAGAAAGGTATATTTTTATTAGAAAATCTTAGATTTAATGAGGGGGAGATAAGNAATGATGAGAAATTTGCTAAAAGTTTAGCAAGGCCCTTTGACACTTATATTCTTGATGCTTTTGGTGCCTCTCATAGAGAACATGCTTCAATAGTTAAGATTGGAGATCACTTAAATTCATTTCAAGGGCCTTTAATGTCTAAAGAGATTGAAGAATTAGATAAAGTATTAAATGTATCTAATGANGATTTTACGATAATACTTGGAGGAGCAAAGTTATCAGATAAGTTAGNACTTATAAAAAGACTCCTCCCTCGAATTAATAGCTTATTAATAGGCGGAGGAATGTGTTTTACTTTCTTGAAAGCTTTAGGTCATAATATAGGCAATTCATTATGTGAGGATGAGTTTATTGAATCGGCTAAAGAAATTCTAGATTCAGCTGACGGAAAAAAAATAACTTTACCAATAGATTTTGGAGTTACCAAAACAATTGACAGTCATGCAAGAAACGATATTCAATTATCCCAATTTAGTGATGATGATNTNGGTGTTGATATAGGTAAAGAAACAGTAAATANATTTCAAGAAATACTATCAAAATCTAGAACTATATTTTGGAATGGCCCAATGGGAGTATTTGAAGTTGATNAATTTAGCTATGGAACAAAGGAAATAACAAAAGCAATAGCTGAAATNGAAGTTTACTCAATAGTAGGTGGGGGAGATTCAGTAAGTGCAATTAATAAATTTTCCAGTTTAGAGAAATTTAACCATGTATCTACAGGCGGAGGAGCATCTCTAGAGTATTTAGAAGGAAAAGCTCTACCGGGTGTAAATATTTATAATCAACTTATAATTTAGAGGAATAATGAAAAAAATAATAATAGGTAATTGGAAATTAAACCTAGACCATCTAGAAGCAATTCAGCTTCTGCAAAAACTTAATTACACCATAGAAGAAGGCAAAGAGGAAGAGATTGATATAGTTGTTTCTCCGTCTCATACATCTTTGCGTTCCATTCAAACAATTATTGATACAGATAAATTAAATATTCAACTATCCGCACAAGATGTTTCTCAATTTTCTGGAGGAGCATATACTGGAGAAGTTTCAAGTCACCAATTAAATAAATTGAATGTAAGTTATTGTATTGTTGGACATTCTGAAAGAAGAATAGAGTTAAATGAAAATGATGAAGTAATAAACCAAAAAGTACACAACTTAGTTAAAGAAGGGATAACACCAATAATATGTTTTGGTGAGACATTAGAACAAAGGAATAGTAATCAATATTTAGAACATATTACAAATCAAATTAATTCAGCTGTTAAAGGTTTAAGAAAAGACAAAGTTGAAAATCTTGTTTTTGCTTATGAACCAATCTGGGCAATTGGAACAGGAGAAGTTGCCTCTCTAGAAGATGCTGTTGAGGTTATGTCTATGGTAAAAGAAAATATTTCTGAAAAACCTTTTTATGACAGTGACAGTGTCCGCTTTATATACGGAGGTAGTGTCACTCCTGATAACTCTTCTGAATTATTAAATTCTAAAATTATTGATGGAGCTTTAGTTGGTGGAGCATCTTTAGATGTCGATAAATTTGTAACGATAATTAATTCAATAGATTTATGAATTTAGTTTTTGTACGCCACGGGCAAAGTATATGGAATTTAAAAAATAAATTTACAGGCTGGGTAGATATTGGCTTAAGCGATCAAGGAATACAAGAAGCTATTAATGCAGGTAAAACGCTAATAGAAAATAATTTTATACCTGAAATTTGTTTTACATCTTACTTAAGTAGATCTATAGAAACCTCAAATAATTTATTAAATGAGTATGAACCAACTCTTGTTAATGAAATAAGCATTTTTAAAAGATGGCAATTAAATGAAAGACATTATGGAGCATTACAAGGTTTGGACAAGATAGATACTGCAAAAAAATATGGTGAAAAGCAAGTCCTCGAGTGGAGGAGAGGGTATAAAACAAAACCACCATTAATTAAAAAAGATTCAAAATTTGATCCAAATCATGACAAAGCTTATGAAGATATTGAAATTACTTTACCATTAGGGGAGTCACTAGAAGATGTAGTTACAAGAGTTGAATCAACTTTAAATGAAATTATGGAATTATCCAAAAATAAAAATGTGCTTGTTGTTGCACATGGAAATAGTATTAGAGCTATGTTGAAAACTATTGAAAATATTTCAGATAAGTCAATAGTTAAATTAAATATTCCTACTGGAATACCTCTCGCTTTTAATATTAACAATGATAAAATAACTAGGATTGGATACCTAGGTGATCAAGAAATAATAGAAGAGTTAGAAAAAGAAATAGAACTACAATCAAAAATAGAAAAGGATAATTAAATATGGGATCTACAACTGCAATACTTATATCAATTCATATTGTTGTATCCATAGCTCTTATTGCTTTAATAATGCTTAATAGTGGTAAAGGTGGAGGTTTATCTGATATGTTAGGTGGGCCTGGTGCTTCTGGAAATATTGGCCAAACGCTAGCCGAAAGAAATCTTAGTCGTATTACTGCTTTGGTTGCTTTAATGTTTGCAGCAACTACATTATCTTTATTTTGGTTTCTTGACTGACAAAGCGCGGGTGGCGGAACTGGTAGACGCGCAGGATTAAGGATCCTGTGGGATAAAACCCGTGGAGGTTCGAGTCCTCTTCCGCGCACAAAAAAATGAAATATAAAGAAACTATAGCGATTGTCAATGATTCTGATGTAACTCTAGGATCTCTTGAAAATAATAATATTAAATCTCTAAATGCATGGGAATTGAACTGGGAAGAGATGACAAATTCTCACGATTATATAATTTTAGGTGGACATATGGGTGCATATGACACTGATAAGTATGAGTACTTACTATCTGAAAATAAATGGTTATCTAAAGCAGTTGATAGTGGAACTAAAATATTAGGAATTTGTTTAGGATCACAACTTGTAGCCGATTCTTTAGATGGTGAGGCCTATCTCTCTGATGAAATAGAGTTTGGTTTTAAAAAGTTGAATTTTGTCAGAAAAGAAGAAATATTTTCTGATTTTCAAGAAAGTGAAGTTTTTACATGGCATAGAGATACTTTTAAAATTCCATCAAAAGCAAAATTAATTGCTGAAACAGATTTCCCACAAATTTATAAAATAAAGAATACAGTTTGTATTCAATTTCATCCTGAAGTCACAGTTGAACTATTTGATAAATGGTATGACAGTGAAGTAAGTAAGAAAGAATTAAAAAATTACGACGTAGAGCTCACTCGTAATAAATTAATTAACTACGAGAATTCAATGAATCAAAAAGTTAATAGTTTGTTCAAAAAGTGGAAAGAAACCTAGGCTGTTCTTTCTTTTATTTCATGTAAGTAGTTTTCCAATAAATTAAATCTATAACTTATATCGTTACTTAATAATAGTTTGTTTCTTAGGTCCAAAGTCATAGGAATTTTAGAGCAAATCTCCCACAAACTTAATATTCTATTTTCAGTATCAATTTCAAAAGTCGGTATATCTATATCTAATCCTTTTTCTATTAATTCAGATAAGCTTTCTTTAATTTTAATTTGAAGGTTATCCAACTGATCAATCGTTGGAGGCAGTCCAATATCAATTATTATTTCTGCATCGCATACTGGGTATTCTTTATCAGTATTTATACTTTTAGTTTTGTATAAATTTACACAATTTACTAAAACTAATTGTTCAGCATTTGAAATATCTCTATGTTCTATAATTTCAACTTCTGAGATTACTTGATTTTCTTCATCAAGATTATTACTTACACAGAATGTTTTCCTTTGTTTTATTGCGTCAGCAATAAGTAATAAATATCTTGGTTCAAAGACTCTTAATGCTGATAGTTCAGTAGGAAAATATATAATACCAGCACCAAATATCGGAAATTCAACTATCATAATTTCTGTTATTTAGGATAAGGTAAAAACTACATTATGAGAATTGAAGATGAAATAAAATTAACATTTGATGATGTNTTGATTAGACCTAAANGAAGTACCCTAATTTCACGTTCTGAAGTAAAACTTGAAAGAGAATTTAAATTTAGACACAATAANCATACATGGGAAGGAATCCCTATTTTTTCAGCCAATATGGATACTACCGGTACTTTTGAAACTGCTAAAGCATTACAAAGCCATAAAATGCTAACTGCTATACATAAATTTTATACTTTAGAAGACTGGAAACAAAATATAGATTCATTAGACCCGAACTATGTATCTGTAACAGTTGGGCAATCTCAAGAAGATTATGATTTAGGTAAACAAATATTTGAACTTAATAAAGANCTCAAATTTCTTTGTATTGATGTTGCAAACGGATATAGAGAAGATTTCCTTGAAGCCGTAATAAATTATAGAGAAACATATAAAGATAAAATAATTATTGCTGGCAATGTAGCCACTAGAGAAATGACCGAAGCATTAATTCTTGCAGGTGCAGATATAGTCAAAATAGGAATTGGTCCTGGNTCTGTTTGCACCACTAGAAGCGTTGCAGGTGTTGGATATCCACAATTATCATCTATATCAGAATGCTCAGACGCTGCTCATGGCTTAGGNGGCCATGTTTTAGCNGATGGAGGATGTAAATACCCAGGAGATGTATCCAAGGCTTTTGGTGCTGGCGCNGATTTTGTAATGTTAGGTGGTATGTTTGCAGGACATGAAGAATCAGGAGGAGAGCTTGTTACAGGTGAAGATGGTGAGCAATACAAAGATTTTTATGGTATGTCTTCAACTAAAGCTCAACAAACATATTATGGCGACTTAGCTCTACATAGAGCTCCAGAAGGAAAGAAAGTAAGATTAAAATACAAAGGGCCTATAGACCAAACAGTACAATCAATTCTGGGTGGTATGAGATCAGCCTGTTCTTATGTAGGNGCTAAAAAACTTAAAGACTTACCNAAAAGCACAACNTTCATTAGAGTTACTCAAACAACTAATGAGATATATACAGGGTCTGAAAATCTTTGAAAATAGAAATNTACACTAAAGATAATTGTATCTGGTGCGACCGAGCAAAAAACTTATTAAATTCTGTAGACTTAACTTATACAGAATTAGATTTATCAGATGATGATGAACGACAAAAGTTTTATAAAAAAGTAGGAGAGGGCGTGAGCACAGTNCCACAGATATACATTGAAGAAAAAAGAATAGGCGGTTACCCGCAACTAGTTACTTGGTTTGAAGAGAATGGCTACTAATCAATCATCAAAAACTGTNTTTTTAGCATTATCTGTTAATTTTTTTATAGCCATAGTAAAAACAATTATTTCAGTAATNACCTCATCGAGCGCTATGTTTTCTGAAGCTATTCATTCATATGTTGATTCTGCAAATCAGTTTATTTTATGGTTTGGAATGAAACAGTCAAAAAAAGCTAATAAAAAAATTTACCCCTTAGGAAGAGGAAAAGAAGAATATTACTGGACATTAGTTGTTGCAGTTTTAATTTTTACTATTGGAGGATTGGTCTCACTTGAGCATGGAATAGAAGCACTTTCTCATCCACATGAATTAAAGAATTTATATATATCAATAATTGTTTTAACAGTATCTATTATTCTCGAGTCTTATGTTTTATACAAAGCAGTTAAACAACTTCAACAAACTAGCAACGAAAATAAATCAATAATGAAGTTATTAAAGGAATCAACTGATGGGCCTCTAATAGCTATCGTTGTAGAAGATTTTGCAGCAACCATGGGTCTTTTTATTGCTTTAGTTGGTACTNTATTATCAAACTTTACAGGGAACCCAATTTACGATGCTGTTAGTTCGATTCTTATTGGGGCTCTCCTAATGGTCTCAGGTTTATTTTTAGGTTATGAGATGAAGCATCTAATTACTGGTGAAAGCATAAGTCAAACGAGCAAAGACAAAATTAGAAAAATAATAACTAGTAATGAAAAAGTTCTTGAAGTTATATCTCTAAAAATTGTAACAATAGGAACAAACAGTTATTTGGCATTAATTTCAATTGACTATTTAGATAAGTTAACGGATAAAGAAATAGTTAATTTAAATAAAGAATTAATAAAAGAAATACAAGATGTAGATAGCTCCGTTACTGAAATTTACTTTAACCCTAAATAATATAAAATAAAACTATGTCCTTTAATAAAGACCATTTATCAGAAGAAGAGATAGAAGTTACTCAAAATTGTGGAACNGAGCCGCCATTTTCTGGAAAATTATTATATGAAAAAAGAGATGGCATATATAAGTGCATTGTTTGTAATAATAAATTATTTGAATCNGAGTCAAAGTTCGAATCTGGAACGGGTTGGCCAAGTTTTTCTGATGCAATAGGNGATACAGTTACTAGTAAAGAAGACAATTCTTTCGGGATGAGAAGAATTGAAATAAATTGNAAGAATTGTGATTCTCATCTAGGACATGTTTTTAATGATGGGCCAACACCTACAGGTCTTCGTTATTGTGTAAATTCTTTAAGTTTAGATTTTGATCCAGTTGAATAAAATATATATTGATTCTGACTGTAGTTTATGCAGTGGTTATGGAGAGTTCCTAAAAAATAGAAACTCTGATTTAATTTTAGCTAACCAACTAGACCTAGAGTCTGAAGATATTTCAAAAGATGAGTTAGTCTATGAAAGAAATAATAANAAATATTACGCTAATGAAGCAATTGTAGAATCAATATTTGATTTAGGTAGTTTTTATAAAGTTGTTAAATTGCTCAACTTATTTCCTGCCAGATTTACCTATAAGCTATATAAAATTTTTGCAAGAAATAGATACAGGTTCAATTAATAATGAATTTAGATAAAATACTATCTAATAAAATATTTCAATCTTTTCTTATCTTCTCTATTTTTAGAGCAATATACGGATTCGGTATTNTTTTAATTGCATATTTTTTTACTCAAAAATTTGATTTAAGTATCTATGGGTCTTTACCAATATTTATNTTTTCTATTTTTATTTCACGATATTTTTATAAAAAATTTAAATTACGTTTTAATCTCTAAAATTACCGTAATTTAAAAATACTTTATAATTTTTCTTTTTTAGAAAAGATATAGCATCTTGCAACTCATCTCTTTTCTTAGAACTAGCTCTAATTGATTCATCTTGAATAGNGGTTTGGATTTTTTTTGAAAATTCTTTTAAATCTTTGACTATAATTTTTGATATTTCTTTATCTAAACCAGATTTTAATGTATATTCTCTTTTTGCTTCAGATGGTGTTTGNTCATCAGTAAAATTACTTAAAAATTTTATTGATACATTTCTTTTAGCAAACTTTTCTCTTAATACTTGGTCCGCAGCTTGGAGTCTTTCTTCAGTGCTACTTCTTAATGAAATTNTTTCATTANTAAAACTTACTGAGGTATTTGTATCTTTAAAATCATACCTGTTAATTATTTCTCTATTCATTTGATCAATTGCGTTTGTAACTTCTTGTTCGTTAAATTCAGATGTTATATCAAAACTTGGCATTTGGTTCCTTTACTTATAATTTTAAACCTATTTTTCATAATTTTGTCTTAGATATTCATAAGCAACTATAGAAACTGCGTTAGCAAGATTTATACTTCTAGAATCACTATTCATAGGTATTGTTATTGTATTATCACTCTCTTCTAGTATTTCTTTTGGCAAGCCAACTGACTCAGGACCAAAAACTAGGTGTGTATAGTTATTAAGTTCAATATCCCATATATTTTTACCACCATTTGATGATAAATATGCAACATTATCTAAATTTATATCTCTTTTAAATTCATTCCAGTCTTCGTACATACTAACTGAAGCTAGNTCGTGATAATCTAAACCTGCTCGTCTAATCTTATTCTCTTGGAAGTTGAAACCTAGAGGTTTTACTATATTGAGGGGTATGTTTGTATTTGCTGATAATCTAATACATGCACCAACATTTCCTGCTATTTCTGGTTGATATAGTACAACTTCCACATAGTAATTATATTCCTATTCAATAGTCATAAGGCATGTAAAATATTAAATGTGAAGCAAATAATTAATATTTTTATACCTAGTTTTGGTAGTTTTAGAAATGTTGTAAAGGAAGCAAGGAATACATCCATTTCCAGGGAACGTTTTATNGATTTTATAAAAGTTATTGGATTGCTTATGATTACATTCAATACTGAGTATTTATTAGACTTCAAAAATTCTGCTGGTGAATTATTGGTTTATAANGAATCTTTTACAAACTCTAACAAAACAAGATTCACTTGGTTCACTACTGGAATTTCTTTATTTTTCTTTTCTACAGGATTTACAAATAAAATAGCTTGGTATTCAAACGTAGGGCGTGATGGTAGTCAGTGGAAATTTCTTACNGATAGAGTAAACAGTTTGATGGGACCTGTNTTAGTCTGGATAGCTTCTATTACTTTATTATTGAATGTNTTTTTTAGNGTACTNAATTTTCCTCTATTTTTAACAACTGAAGAAGATGGAATGATTACAATAACAGAGTTTCTTATGTGGCCATTATGGATAGTTGCTATATATTTGGTCGTAGTTATATTTTGTCCTCTTACTATTTACTTACATAAAAAGAATCCATATTTGACTGTAGTTACGTTTATTTTTATGACTGTAGCTATAGATACTATAGAATTTTCTATTTCTTTATCTTATTTAAAATTATTTAACTATTTGCTTTTTTGGCTTACTATTCATCAGNTGGGTTATTTCTTTGCTGATGGAAAAATGTTTAAATATAAAACTTCTATTTTTGCAACTATTTCAATTCTTTCATATATATATCTTTTTTACAAATTTGATAGCTCTANAGAATTTATGTCAGTTTCAGGCTATAGATTAAGTGAAATAAGCAACGAAGATCCTCCCACAATTTATTATTTAATATCTTCTGTTGGCCTTTTATCTTTTTTTCTATTTTTTAGAAAATCTTTTGAAGAAATGTTACACAACATTAAAACATGGACTTTTTTCAGTTTCATTCATTCAAATATATACACAATATTTTTATGGCATATTTTTCTATTCTTCTTTATGCATATTTTTAATTTTGATTGGTACTTGTATCCTTTATTTCTATTTCTTGTAGTAATACTATTTGGAGATTATGAAAGAAAAATATTTAAACTTTCAACAAAGTTAGTTCAACGTGTAAACCCTCTTCAGCCGTGGCCATCTCCAATAAAAGCNAAAGGATCTTATAGTAATTTTTATTTATCATGGGTTTCAGCTCTTTTAATTTTAATTGGAGTACTACAAATAACNTTGGGTGGAGTTGGCCTTTCTGGTTTTTTCTCATTAAGAGAGTTATATTTTCTAACAGGAAATACTTTTGAAGCATTTTTAAAATTATTTACAGGTGTAATTTTACTTAATACAACAATCAGAAGAGCTGATTTAAAAGATAGTATTTTGCTAGTAGCTTCAATTTTACAAATTTTATCTCTTGCTTTAAGGTACTATCAATTTTCTNTAATTACATCATTTGAGTTGTATACATCAGTATCTTTAAGTGCTTTTTTTATCTGGATAGTTTTACAAAATCGTAACTCAAAAGCAAAAAACAAGGTCAAATAATTGTGAATATACCTAAAGGTGAAACAAGACAGGAGCTACTAAATAGGGCATTTATTTATATAATTGCTATAAGTTTTGCTGCAATTATATTTTTAAGAGTCAGATCTTTACTTTTTGATTTATTTGTTGCTGTTGTATTAGCAGCTTTAGCTGAGCCAATCGTTTATAGATTATCAAAAAAATCTGGTAGAAAGTTTGCCGCATTTTTTACAGTCGTGTCCATATTGTTAATTATTACAGGAACACTATTTTCAATAATTCCTGTCATGGTTGAAGAATTATATTTCTTATCTACACAACTACCTACATATTTAGATAATTTTTTAGAATACATTAACAGTGAGGGTTTTTCAATTTCTAACCAATCTCTAGATTTAGAAAGTGAATTTAATTCATTCATAAAAAATTATGGTGCAGCAGTAGGCAATACTGTAGTTTTTGCAGGCCAAGGAATACTAAGCGCTTTGGGACATTTTTTTATAATATTCTTTTTTGCTTATTATTTAATATCGGAAGGCGAGCAGTGGAGAATAAAGTTAAAAGAATCTCTAGATGACAAGTATTCAAATGCTATTGACCAGGTGTGGACAATAGGTGTCTCAAAAGCTGGCGGATTTATTGTTGCTAGAGTAATTTTAGCTATCTTAGCGAGTATTGTTTTTACTATTGCTTTTGCTATCATTGGCTTACCTTCAGCTGTTGCACTTGGTATATCAGCAGGAATTCTTTCTCAATTGATACCAGTTGTTGGAACGTTCCTAGGGGGCATTGTTCCAGTACTAGCTTCTGTATCATTGGGCACTTCTTACATTCTTTATACCTTGTTAGTTCTAGTTTTGTATCAGTTTATTGAAAACTATTTTGTAAGCCCTAGAGTAACCAGATCTACTATGGAAATACATCCAGCAGTTGCTGTATTCTCAACCTTATTTGGAGCATATACAATAGGAGCTGTTGGGGCAATATTAGCTTTGCCTGTTGCAGCAACTATTCAAGGAGTATTTGGAACAATTATTGAAAATAGGAAAAATGGATAACTTATTTAATATTCCATCTAATGCAATAAAAACAGTTGATAAGCTACTCCAAAACTTTAGAGAAGAGACAATAGACGAAGTAGAGCAATCTTTTAAAAATCTAAAAAAGAATTTTAAAGCCGGAAATTATTTAGCTTTAGCTATGTTTTTCATAATTCTTGGTATTTCATCAATATTGTCACAGTATTTTTCTGATAATTTCTTTCTCCAGGCTATGAGTTATTTTGCAATGGCTTTTTTATGTATTGTGACTTTCGTTACTATTATTTGGAGGATATTGAAATGAATGATTTTAAAGATGAATATAGAAATTTAAAAGATTCAATAAACTCGGATAATTCAAAA
>PBPX01000051.1 GCA_002724835.1 Actinomycetota bacterium
TTTGTTTTTAATTATTCAAATCCAATGCAAAGAGTTTGTCATGCAGTAACAACAAAACACCCAGATTTAAAATTTACAGGCTTATGTCATGAAATAGCTTCCATGGAGAGACAATTACCCACGCTAATGGAAACAGATTATTCAAACATAGAAATAAAAGCAGGAGGATTAAATCATTTTAGTATTTTAGTAGATGTAAAGTATAAAGATTCTCAAAAAGATGGTTATCCTATAATACGTAAAAAATTTAAAGATTATTATTCAAAATTAATTAATGAA
Source organism: Actinomycetota bacterium (assembly GCA_002724835.1). Lineage (GTDB taxonomy): Bacteria > Actinomycetota > Acidimicrobiia > Actinomarinales > Actinomarinaceae > Actinomarina. The sequence goes on from PBPX01000051.1 coordinate 280, forward strand.
CATGAGGGTTTTTCATCCGATCCAGGGGCAGAGAGGGGTTTGTTTTTTGAATTATATAAAATGTACGGTTATCTCCCGATTACAACTGATAGCCACCTAGGTGAGTACATTCAATGGGCACATTGTGTTGTAGATCAAGAAGCAATCAATGATTTTTACAATAATTATAAAAAAAAATGTTTATCATTTTATGATAACGTTTCTTACTCAACATTTTTTGATAAAAAAAATAACGAAATGAATGAAAGAATAGTTCCTATTATTGAAGCAATAATAGAAGATAGTAATGCTGAGGAAGAAGCAGTAAATGTTCCAAATAAAAATTTTATAGAACATGTTCCTAATAACATAGTGGTTGAAGTTCCAGGAATATTAAATAAAAATGGTGTGAGTGGAGTTCGTTTGGAAAATTATCCTTCGACTTTTGGTACTTTACTTAATAATCAAGCTGGAACGATTGAATTAACCACAGATGCTGTTTTAAATAAATCAAAACAAAGTGCTTATCTTGCACTTTTAGCAGATCCAGTAGTTGATAATTCCATTGAAGCACAAAAATTGCTAGATGCAATGATAGATCATCAAGATAAATACCTTGGTTATTTAAAATAATACTTGAGGATAGAGTGGCTGATATAAAAATAGATAAAATAAATAAATATTTTGGAAACGTACATGTTATCAAAGATGTTTCTCTTGAAATAAAAAGTCAGTCATTTACAGTTTTAGTTGGACCTAGCGGATGTGGTAAATCAACTATGCTTAGAATGATAGCTGGGCTTGAAGAAATAAATTCAGGAACAATTTCAATTGATGGCAAGGTGGTAAATAATCTTCCACCCAAAGAGCGTAATATAGCAATGGTATTTCAATCATATGCTTTGTATCCTCATATGACTGTTTTTGACAACATGGCCTTTGGATTAAAATTAGAAAAAAGATCTAATGATGAGATAAATGATAGAGTTCAAGAGGCTGCACGTATTCTTCAGATTCAAGATTACCTTAAAAGAAAACCAAAACAATTATCTGGTGGACAACGTCAAAGAGTTGCAATTGGTAGAGCAATTACTCGTAAACCTAAAGTTTTTCTTTTTGATGAACCGTTATCAAATCTTGATGCTGCTCTACGTGTACAAATGCGTGTTGAATTGGCAAAATTACACGATCAATTAAATGCTACTATGATTTATGTTACCCATGATCAAACTGAAGCAATGACTTTAGCTAATGATATAGTTGTATTAGATGAAGGTGTAGTTTCTCAAAAAGGATCGCCAATGGAATTATACAATAATCCTAAAAATCTCTTTGTAGGAGGTTTTATTGGATCTCCAAAAATGAATTTTATTAAAAGCAAAATATTAAGTAAAAGTTCTAATAAAACAGAAGTAGATATTCCAGATTTAGGAAAAATAAATATTCCAAAAACTTCCGAGTCTTCTTATGAAGGTGATTTTGTGCAAATAGGTATTAGACCTGAACACCTACTTGTGAACAAAGATGGAGATGCAAATTGGGAAAGCAAAGTTTTAGTAGTTGAAAAACTTGGTTCTGGTACTTTTTTATATCTTGAAAAAAATGGAGAAATGCTTGTTGTTCAAACTGATGGAGATTCAAAAATAAAAGTTGGTGATAATGTAAAAATTGGTTTTGATACAACTCGTTGCCATATTTTTGATAAATCTAATAAAGCATTCAAATAATAGAATTAGGATTTAGTAATGATAATAGTTTCTGGTGAAAATCTTATTGATGTTTTTCAAACTAAAAATAAAATAAATTATAAAATGCTTGTAGGTGGAGCTGGATTTAATACAGCTTTAGCCTTAGGTAGATTAAAATCTAGTATTTATTATCTATCAAATATTTCTAAAGATTATTTTGGCAACAATATATTTAAACAATTAAAAAAAAATAATATTAAAACTAATTTAGTAGATAGATCTGATTTTTTAACCGCTTTAGCATTAGTTAGCAATCAAAAAAAACCTCAATTTAGTTTTTACTCCACTAATTCAGCATTTAGATATACTTATAAAAAACAAGTATCTAAAAAATATTTGAAAAAAATTAATTTAGCATATTTTACTTGTTTATCTTTATATCTTGAGCCAGTAGCCTCTCAATCATTGAAATTAATGAAGGACTTAAAAGGAAAATCTATTATTTTCGTAGATCCAAATATAAGAAAAAAAATTATTTTAAATAAAAATAATTTTATAAATCTTTTTAAAAAATATATGAGATTTGCAAATATAATAAAACTATCTGATGAAGACCTAAAATATTTATCTAATAACAGAAATGAAAAAAAAACAATTTTAAAATGGATTAAATTCTATGATCTTTCTGGAGTAATTTTAACTAAAGGCAAAAATGGAGCAACTCTTTATACTAAGAATTTTTGTGTTAACGAAAAGGCGAGAAAAACAAAAATTGTAGATACAGTTGGTGCTGGTGATACATTTAGCGCAGGAATAATTTCTTATTTTGAAAGAAAAAAATTATTAAATCTTAAAAAAATTAATAATATTTCAATAAAAGATTGGTCCACAGCATTACGTTTTGCAAATAAAATAGCATCAATTAATTGTTCAAGAGCAGGCTGCAATCCTCCAAAGATTAATTTGGTATAAAATTANTCTCAATTAATTTTTTAAAAAAATAATATGAATTTTTTGGAGTTCTTTTTAAAGTTTTAAAATCCACATAAACAATTCCAAATCTTTTTTCATATCCCAAAGNCCATTCAAAATTATCTAAAAAAGACCAAGCAAAATAGCTCTTCACTTTAGCTCCATTATCAATTGCTCTTTTTACTGCACTAAGATATTTACGAAAATAATTAATTCTATCTGTGTCTTGAACTTCCCCGTTTGCATCAATTTTATCAGGATATGCACATCCATTTTCAGTTAAATAAATATCTGGATTTCCATAATGNGTTTTTAATTCCATTATTTGATTATAGTAAGCATCTGGCACAACTTCCCANCCCATTAANGTTAATTTCNCATCTTTCTCNATCCCAAATGGCAATTCATCATTGAATGCTCCTCTTGCACCTAATAAATTATTTTTATCAGACTTAACTCTTATGTGTTGATAATGATTTAATCCTATAAAATCATTTTTTTGATATATTGTTTTCATATCATCTGTTCGAATATAATTATTAAGTTCTTGAAATAATTTTTCTGGATATTTTCCTAAATACATCGGATCAGCAAAAGATCTATTCCAATAAGTATCAAAAACTTTTGTTGCTTCTAAATCTTCTTTATTTGTAGATGAAGGAATACAAGGAGCCATATTAAGTGTACATCCTACTTTAATATTTGATGANGCAGATCTAATTGCCTGTACAGATTGTCCATGTGAAAGATTTATATGATGTATGGCGGGNAAATATTTATTTTTATCTTTATATCCCGGTGCCATGTATCCATCTAAATAACCATGAATCGAAAATACTGCTGGCTCATTAAATGTTATAAAATATTCACATCTATCGCTAAACTTTTTGGCAATTACTTCTGAATAATCTGCAAATATTTTAGTTATATCCCTATTGGCCCAACCACCTTTATCTTGAAGCGCTTGAGGCAAGTCCCAATGATAAAGTGTTATGAAAGGTTTTATGTTATTAGCAAGCAATTCATCAATTAATTTTGAATAAAAATCTATTCCTTTTTGATTTACTTTACCTTTTCCATTTGGAAATATTCTAGTCCAAGCAATTGAAAATCTATATGCATTTAATTTTATATCATTCATCAGAGATATATCTTCTTTATATCTGTGATAATGATCTGTAGCNACATCTCCATTTTCATTATTTTTAATTTTACCCGGTGTATGAGAAAATGTATCCCATATACTTTTTCCTTTTCCATCTTCATTTGCCGCTCCTTCAATTTGATAACTTGCTGTGGCAGNACCCCATAAAAAATCCTTTGGAAAAATTTCAGCCATTAATTTATAGATTTAATTATTTATTTGAAAAACCATATTTTCGAAGTCTAAAGTAAAAAAACGAAAAATTAAATTAATTAATCAAAATAACTTTCATGAATATTACAGTTCTAAAACTGGTCTCCCTTTTGGAGCTAATAACTTTTCATGGTCTGCAGCACTTTATTTAGATTTAATGTTGAGTAAAAATTAGATTANGTTTGATAGGGGTANTAATGGGGGGTNTATTGGTTAATTTAAACCCCTATCAAATTTTGTTACTTAGCTTTTAAAAAGATTGAGAGCTTTAATAAGCAGCTCCTCAGATTTTGCATGGTCACCTTCTTCATGTGCTTTTTTACCAGCATCTCTTAACTCCATAACTTGTTGCATTTTTTCATCTACTTTTCCAACTAGCTTTAGGCAAGATCCAGCAAAAGCAGAACTTGAGAATAGTACCAATGTAATTGTAATTAATAATTTTTTCATATTTTTCCTCTCATAATCATTTTAATAATATTAATAAAATAATTTTAAGATAATTTTTTGTCACAGCACAAATGTGTCAACTTGTTACACTTGTTTGAGTTGATAAAAGAATTTTATTACCTATATGGTTGAAATGGATTACTCAAATAAACATTTAATATGAAAACTTTAAAAAACTTAACTATTTTAATTACTTTTTTATTTTTTACATCTAGCTCGTTTGCTGCAGATGAAACTATAGAAATGTTAAACAAATTAGGTAAAGAATCTATGGTTTATTCTAAAAAAATTGTGAGAATAGATGTTGGAGATACTGTTTTTTGGAAGTCAACAAATCCAGGGCACAATGTTGAGTTTATAAAAGGTGGAGTTCCTGAAGGTGTCGAAAAATTTAAAACTAAATTTAGTAAAGATGCACAATATACTTTTAAAGTTCCAGGAATATA
>PBPX01000012.1 GCA_002724835.1 Actinomycetota bacterium
CATGGCTATATTATGGAAACGGGGAATATTGTAATGGATAATACTCCAGAAAAGTTGTTAAAAGATGAAGATGTAAGAGAGTTCTATTTAGGATTAAACGCAGAGGGAACTAAAAGAAAGTCATTTAAAGATGTTAAACATTATAAGAGAAAGAAGAGGTGGCTCTCATGAGTAATATCGTTTCTTTTAAAGATGTTTCACTAAACTTTGGTGGAGTAAAAGCTCTTAACAATGTATCTTTTGATATTAAGGAGGGATCATTACATGCAATTATTGGTCCTAATGGTGCAGGTAAGACTTCTATTTTTAATTGTATAAGTGGAATTTATAAACCTACAAGTGGCCACGTGGAGTTTAAAGGTGAGAACATTCAAGGCCTTAGACCCGATGAGATTGCTAACAAAGGTGTAGCGAGAACTTTTCAAAATATTGAACTATTTGAGAACATGACAGTTCTAGATAATATATTAATTGGTGCCCATAGACACATAGATTATGGTTCTATATCTGGAATTTTGTTTGGTCCTTCTGTTAGAGAAAAAGAGATTGAAGCAAGAAAAATTGCTGAAGATATTATTGATTTTTTAGAAATTGAGGAATATAGGTTTTCTTATATTCTTTCATTGCCATATGGAATCCAAAAAAGAGTGGAGCTTGCTAGGGCACTTGCCATGAAACCAGAAATTATTCTTTTAGATGAGCCTGCTGCAGGTATGAACAACGAAGAAACGGAAGATATAGCACGATTTATTCTTGACATTCATGAAGAACTAAAAATCACTACAGTACTGGTTGATCACGATATGAATATGGTTATGGATATAGCACAAGATGTGGTTGTAATGGATTTTGGACAAAAACTTTTTGATGGGGTTCCTAAAGACGCTATACATGATAAGCAAGTTATAGAAGCTTATCTTGGAGTAAGCGCGGAGAAATAAATTAAGGAGAAAAATGGTAAAAGTTCAACAATTAATGGAAGAGATTGAGGTCCAAGGAGGTTTAACTCCTGCAAGAAAAATTAGAGAAACTGCAGGAAGNTACCCTGANTTAATAGCAATGAGGGAAAAGAATTTTGGAATATGGGAGGAAATAACTTACGCAGAATATTGGGAAAAAGCTCAGTGGATTGGCTGTGCTTTAAAATATTTTGGTGTCGACACACAAGACAGTGTAGCTATTCAGTCAGAAAATAGGCCAGAGTGGTTCATTTCAGACGTAGCAATTCAGGCAATAGGTGCTGTTAGTGTTGGTCTTTATCCAACTAACCCGCCTAGTGAGGTCTCTTATCTAATTGGCCATTCCGAATCTAAAATACTATTCGCAGAAGATCAAGAACAGGTGGATAAAGCATTAGAAGTAATTGAAGAACTTCCTGATTTGAAAAAAATAATTTATTTTGAGCCAAGAGGGNTAACAAATTATGACAGTCCTTTACTAATGACATGGGAGGAATTCCTATCGATTGGTAAAGAAGAATATGAAAAAGATCCAAATTTTGTTAATGAAAAATTAGATTTAGTTGAAGATGACGATGTAGCAATTATGGTATATACATCTGGTACAACGGGCCCACCAAAAGGGTCTATGATTACACATGGTAATCTTGCCTGGATTGGTAGCAATATTACAAATTTCAACATAATTAAAAATGCAAAAACTGATCAACAGGAATTTATTTCTTTCTTACCGCTCTGTCATATTTTTGGTAGGCTGATTGATTTAATTGTCGGTTCACATCTCTTAGCTACGATAAATATGGCTGAGTCAATTGATACAGTACAGGAAGATCTTATGGAAATTCAACCCACATTCTTTGCGGCCGTACCAAGAATTCTTGAAAGAATGCATTCAAGTGTGTTGGTAAAAATGAAAGATGCAAGCTTATTAAAAAGATTTCTTTTTGGCATAAGTTTAAAGCTTGGAATGTATGCTGCAGATAGAAAATTAGAAAAAGGATTCGGAGATCCTCTAGCTAAGGTTATAGATTTTATAACCTGGAATATTTCATTCAGATCAATAACAAAAAAATTAGGTTTAAGCAAGGTAGATGCTTCTGGATCAGGCGCTGCTCCTATAGCACCAGAAGTTTTGAAATTTTTTATGGCATTAGGAATACCTATTTTTGAAGCATATGGCATGACAGAAAATTGTGGATATGCAACAGGGAATGATTACGATAATATTTCTTTGGGAACGGTTGGTGTTCCAAACGAAAATTGTGAATTAAAACTCGCAGATGATGGNGAGATACTTATTAGACACGGCGGAGTGTTTAAAGGATATTTCAAGAATGAAGAAGCAACCAAGGAAACTATAGACGAAGACGGATGGCTTTATACAGGTGATGTAGGAGAGATGCAGGGTCGTTTTATAAAAATAGTTGATAGAAAAAAAGATATTATTATTACAGCTGGTGGTAAAAATATTTCACCTTCTGAAATAGAAAACGTATTAAAAATATCTCCGTTTATTAAAGACGCAATTGTAATTGGAGATAAAAGAAAATTTCTTTCTGCCTTAATTGCTATTGAATTTGATACCGTATCTAATTGGGCATTAAGAAAAGGAATAACTCACACTACTTATAGGGATTTATCTGAAAAAGAAGAAGTTAAAGAATTAATTTCTAAAGAAGTGATAAGGACAAATGAATTTGCGGCTCTTCAAATTAGAAAGTTTGAAATGATTCCAAAAGAGCTTGATCATGAAGAGGGAGAATTAACNGCTACACAGAAGATAAAAAGAAATGTTTTAGAAGAGCAATTCTCAGACTTGATTGAATCGATGTATAAATGACAATATTTTTGCAAGCATCTTTTGAAGGCCTAGCGTTAGGTGCTGTTTACTCGTTGGTAGCAATAGGTTTAGTATTGATTTATAAAGCTATGGATGTCTTAAGTTTTGCTCAGCCTGCTTTAGCGGTTGTAGGAGCAGGAATTATTAGTGCGTTAGCTGTTGATAGAGGGATAAATTTCTGGGTAGCCTTTATAGTTGCTCTAATTATGACTGGCATTATAGGGACCCTATCAGAAAGAATATTTTTAAGGCCAATGGTTGGTGAGCCAGTTTTTTCTGTTGCAATCTTGACTCTTGGATTAGATGTATTGTATAGAACCGTNCTTGATAACTGGATTGGTGTAAATCCAAGGTATATGGGTGATCCAATTTATACCTGGGGTGAATTCGGTTCTATAACTATAGGAGGAGTAATTCTTAAGTTTCAAGAGATTGGAGCTTTAATAACAGCAATATTAGCAGTTGTATTCCTCGGTTACTTTTTTAAAGTCTCAAAATATGGTTTAGCTATGAGAGCAACTTCTTTTGATCAGGAGACTTCATTAGCACAAGGAATNAATGTAGGNAGAATTTTTGGATTAGTTTGGTTTATTGCTGGAATACTCGCTGCCTTTGCCGGCTTTTTTATTACGGGAGGTTTTAATTTATTAACACAAGCTAGTTTCATCTCTGCATTTAGAGCATTNCCTGCTGTTGTCATTGGAGGATTGGATTCAATCCCAGGAGCAATTGTTGGTTCAATAATTATTGGGTTAACACAAGGTTATGTTGCTTATTATCAGTTCCCTTTTGAAAGCTTTACAGGAATCAACTTAGGTAACGGCTTTTCATTACTTGCGCCATATTTAATTATGTTTGTAATTTTAATTGTTAAACCAGATGGCTTGTTTGGAACAGAGGAGGTCGAGAGAGTATGAAGGGTAGGCCAAATTTATATACAGACTATANAAAAGAAATAGCAATCTTAAACACCACAACACANAAGGTTTGGGCNTTNATTGGCTTAACTCTTCTCATTATTTCTTCATTTTTCTTTTCNCAGTATTGGATGTATTTAATTACTACCGCTTTATTGACAGCTGTTGCTGCATGGGGNCTTAATATTGTTTCTGGTTTTGCTGGNCAGATAAGTTTGGCACATGGTGCGTTCATTGGTATTGGAACATATGTATCAGCAGTTCTTGGAGGAGTTGGAAGTTCATATATTAGAGGCTACGAACTTGATATGTTGATTTGGTTACCTTTAGCAGGTATTGTTCCAGCAATTATTGGATTAATAATATCTCCTTTAGCAGTAAGACTCAAGGGATTGAACTTAGGTCTNGTGACCTTAGGTTTGGTCTTTATAGCTTCATATATATTTTCTAATTGGAATAGTGTTACAGGGGGTTCTGGAATTGGAAGAAAAACTGCAAAATTAAAAATATTTGGAATCGATTTTAATGATGGGTTTCATGTTGGCTCATATCATATAGAGAAAGATCAATTTATCTTTTTCCTTAGCTTGATACTTTTTATTATTGCGGGAATTGGAGTAAAAAATTTAATGAGATCAAAAATTGGTCGTGCTTATGCTGCTATTAGAGATAGAGATATAGCTGCTGAAGCTATTGGGATTAATCTTTATAGATTTAAAGCATCAGCTTTTGCTCTTTCAAGCTTCTANGGAGGAGTTGCAGGATCTTTAATATTNGTAATGTCNGGTGGAGTTGATCCTACCCAGTTCAATTTAGTTTATTCAGTCACATTTATTGCTATTGTTATTGTTGGAGGAGCTGGAACAGTTCTTGGTCCTTTATTTGGAGCAGCATTTTTTAGTCTAATTCCAGGGGTTATTAAATATTTCTTACATTTTTTTGGTACAACTGCAGATCAAGTTCCATTGCANCCAACACAAATAGAAAGGCTTGTTTTTGGCCTTTTGTTGATTGGGTTTTTAATTTTTGAGCCAAGGGGGCTATGGGGTATTTGGTTTAGGTTACGTAATTATTTTAAAGCTTGGCCTTTTTCCTACTAATCATTAATTCTTATAGTATCCTTACTTTTATTAGTACTAATAAATAAAGGGGGAGAATATGAGATCCAAGCGAGAGCGCGGAGTGATTATTTTTTCAATACTTCTCCTTGTATTAGCAGCCTGTGGAGGGGGAGCTACTGAAGAAACTAGCGAACCTGTAGAAGAAGAAGTTGTTGTAGAGACATTAGATTCTCCAGCAGTTACCACCGCAAAAGCTATTAATACAGGAACGGGAGTTACAGAAGAACCTTGTCCAGAAGCAGTTGGCTCAGTACCTACGGGTGCTAATCCATCACAAGGGTGTATCTACTTAGGTCTTTTAAATGACTATACAGGACCTTATGCAGCAGTAGCACCAGCTTTGGAGGTAGGTCAAAGAGCATTTTGGCTCTGGGTAAACTCCACAGGAGGTATTGGTGGATATAGTGTTGCGATCACTGAAGGTCAAGATACTGCTTATAATCCACANAAACATTTAGAAGGATACAATGCGATTAGAAACGATGTAGCTGCTTTAGCTATGTCAATCGGAACACCTCAAACAGTATTCATTTTGGATGAACTTGATGCAGACAATATGGTGACAGCACCAATGAGTTGGTATTCAGGTTGGTCCTATAAGAGTGTTGACAAAGGTTTAGTTGTAGAATTCGGTTCTGCATATTGTGCTGACGGCATGAACGCAGTTGACTGGGCAGCNGACAATTCTCCTGTACCAGTTAAAAGAATTGGAATTATTGCATACCAAGGTGACTATGGTGGCGACTGGGCAGCAGGCGTAAGAGCTGCTGCTAAAACTCAAGGCTGGGAAATCGGCTGGGAGTATATACCACCAGTAACAGAGTTTGACGTTGCTCAAGCTGCTGGGTTACTAATTACAGANCCTGTTGATGCATACTTTCCTGCACTTAGCCCAAGCTTGATGGCTCAAGTTATGGGAGGAGCAGCACAAGCTGGAGTTACACCTTTAGCTATGTTGGCTGCACCATCATATAATGATGCATTTGTGCAAGAAGGATTTGCTCTAAAAGGTCTTTTTGAATCCGGCTTGGTATACAACTTAGCATTCGTTGATCCATTTGAAGCTGACACACCAGGTCACGCAGCTATGCGTGCAACCTTGGCTAGCTTCAGCGATTCAGCTAGTACTTTCTTAGTTGCTGGCTGGGCTTCACAGTATCACCTTAAAGGTGTTCTTGAAGCTGCCGTTAAAGGTGGAGATTTAACGAGAGCAGGTATTAGACGAGCTGCGGCTAATGTAAACGTTGAATCAGATGGAATGATGCCAACAAGAGAGTTGGGTCAAAACAGAGCTGACACAGAATCTTCAATAGGAAAACCAGATGGTAATATTGCAAGTGGTGTTCAGTTACTATCATCACGTTATGTTGGTAAAACAGCAGCCGCTCATGACTGGTCATCAGGNCCTTGTTCATAAGCTAAAAATTTATAAAAATTTTAAGAGCCGGCTTANAGCCGGCTCTTTTTTATTTTCTAGAGGAAGATAAACTGTATTTAAATGTTAAATAAAGTTCCAAAATCAGTAAAAGTGTTGATTATTGTATTGGCGTCTATGATGCCTTTCGGTGTTTTAAAAACAGATTATTATTTCATGTCTCCTGGTCCACCATATCAATGGGATATTGAGATAGATGGAGCTAAGTCTTATTCTTATGATGGAAATTTATTTCAATTNACTGTTAGAAGAGACGAGGCAAATTATTTTACTTATGTTTGGGCAAAAATTGATAATTCAGTAGANCTTTATTCAAGAGAAGTTATTTTGCCCAAAGGAGTTACACCCCAACAATTAAGTGAAATAAGCATACAAAATATGAAAACTTCAGAAAATGTCGCAATTGCTGTAGCTCTGGATTCTTTAGATTTTAAAGTTGAGACACAGGGAGACGGCGTTCTTGTTGTCGGTATTTTAGAAGACTCTCCAGTAGAAGGGAAGCTGCTAAAAGAAGATTTAATTAAATCTATCAACAATGATGAGATCAACTCAACTACTGAATTTATAGCCCTTCTNAGGACCTATGNTATTGGGGATACAGTTTCGATTGGTCTTCTACGCAANAATACAGACATCACTATTGAGACAAAATTAATCGAACATGTAGATTATGAGGGTGAACCAATGGTAGGGTTTCTTGCTTCAACACCTAATCAACGTTTTGTATTTCCTATAAATGTAGATATAGACACAGGAAATGTAGGGGGACCTTCTGCTGGNTTAATGATGGCTTTAAATGTTTATAATTCTCTAACNCAAGATGACCTAACAAAGGGTATAAAAGTAGCAGGAACTGGAACTATTGAAATAGATGGTTCAGTTGGCCCTGTNGGTGGAGTAAAGCAAAAAGTTATAGCTGCAAAAAAAGCTGGATCCTCTTTGATTCTTGTTCCAACAGCAAATTTTAATGATGCTGAACCATATATTGATGATGATACTGCAATTGTTGCTGTCAATTCATTTAACCAAGCCTTAGATGTAATTTCTGAGTATAGTTCACGTTAAAGACGAAACATAAATAAAATAAGTTGACATGGTAAATATAGGTAGCGGTAATAATTCAGACAGAAGAGGTCTATCCTTTGTAATTTTTATTGGAATTATCGGATTTTCAATTGCTAGAGGAGTAGCTACATTCTTTACTAATTATTTATGGTTTGATTCAATTAATTTAAACAGTGTATGGGTCAAAATACTTTTAACAAGAATTGGCTTGGTAGGAGTTACTTCTTTAATTGCATTTTTATTTATTTTTATAAATCTTAGATTAGCTACCAGGGCAACTCCTGTTATGGATATATTCGAAGCCTTTGATTCAGAAGATCCGTTAGCAAGATTTAGAAGCTGGGTAAGTGAAAGATTTGCAAGATTTAGATTAACAGGTGCTATCGCACTTTCACTTTTCCTAGGTGGAGGAGCTTCATCNTTATGGGAACAAGTTTTACTGTTTNTNAATAAAGAAGATTTTAATATACTCGATCCTGTTTTTGGATANGACGTATCAAGTTACGTATATGGATTACCCCTTTACAGATTATTTATCTCTTGGGGTTTTCAGTTAGTAATTATTACTTCCTTAATTGTTGTTCTGTACTTTATAGCAACTGGTGCAATGCAGTTAAGACCTGGAAGACTTCCTGATGTAAGCAGTGGAGGTAAAGCACACCTTTCTGTANTGCTAGCTTTTATAGCATTATTAAAGGCAGGTGCTTACAGACTTGATGCATTAGAACTACTTTATTCACCTAGAGGAAAAGTTTTTGGTGCAAGCTATACAGATGTTACAGCNCATTTACCTGCTTTAAATTTATTAGTGNTAATTTCAGTATTCGGTGCAATTTTACTTCTTGTAAACATAAGAAGAAGAGGNTGGCTATTACCAGCAACTGCGATTGGTCTTTGGTTAGCAGTTTCTGTAATAGTTGGTGGACTTGTTCCTGCAGCTATACAAAGGTTTAGAGTTCTTCCTGATGAATTAAATAAGGAACTTCCTTATGTTGAAGAACATATTAACTATACACGCATTGCTTATGGACTAGATGAAATAGAGGAGAGGCCTTTTGAAGCTTCCTCATCACTAACTCAGAGTGATATAAATGATAATTCACAGACAGTGGACAATATAAGGCTTTGGGATCCAACAGTGCTAGCTGAAACATATAGTCAGCTTCAGGAAATTAGAGCTTATTACGCCCTTAAAGAAGTTGATGTTGACAGGTATGTTATTGATGGAAAATTAACACAGGTGATGGTTTCTGCTAGAGANCTTGATCAAACCAATTTGCCGGCCCAAGGNTGGGTTAACCAAAGGCTTCAATACACACATGGTTTTGGAGTTGTATTCAGTCCAGCAAATGCAGTGGCGAGTCAAGGACAGCCAGATTTTTATGTTAAAGGAGTCCCAGCCAGCACATCGGTTGCAGAATTAACAGTTGAGCAACCTAGAATATATTTTGGAGAATCAGCCGAATCTTCAGAGTATGTAGTAGTGAACTCACTACAGGATGAAGTAGATTACCCTCTTTCTACTGAAGGTCAGTCTGTTGCATATACAAATTATTCCGGTGATGGTGGGGTAAGCATTGGGTCCTTTTTCAAAAGNCTTGGTTTTGCTTTAAGATATAGTGAGTTAAATTTATTAATTTCNAANCAATTAAGTGATACTTCAAAATTAATTATGGAAAGAAATGTAATTTCTAGAGTCAAAAAAGCGGCNCCNTTNCTTTATACAGATAACGATCCATATCTAGCGCTTATTGATGGGGATTTGTTTTGGATAATTGATTTATACACAATTAGCGATAGATATCCATATGCACAGCCAGCTGATAGCGGAAGAATTAATGAAAGATCAGGATTGCCAGTTAACTTTAATTACATTAGGAACTCTGTAAAAGCTGTAGTAAATGCTTATGATGGAACAATGGATTTCTATGTTTTTGATGAAACGGATCCATTAATTAAATCTTATTCAAAAATATTCCCTGCAATGTTTAATAATAAATCTGAGATGAGCGAAAGCNTACTTGCTCACATTAGATATCCAGAAGACTTNTTTACTGTTCAATCTGATATGTATAGAGATTATCATATGATTGATCCAAGAGTATTTTATGCTGATGAAGATCCTTGGGTTATTCCGACAGATTCTTCTACAACACCTAGAGTTGCAACACTTCGTGGAGAATTTACTGAGATAGGTTTTAAGCCTATGTTGCCATATTATTTGTTAATGACGCTGCCAGGTGAGCAAGATTTAAGTTATCTAATNTTTCAACCATTTAATCCTGAGAATAGACCTAATATGCAATCATTTTTAGTTGCTGATGCTGATCCAGAAAATTATGGAGAGTTAATTGATTTTAGATTACCNAAAGGAGAGTTCGTAGATGGTCCATCACAAGTTGCTACAAGAATAAACCAGGATCCAGATATATCACAAATATTTACTCTTCTTGATCAACAGGGTTCAAGNGTNATTAAAGGNAATCTTTTTGTTGTTCCNATTAACCAATCAGTNCTNTACTATCAACCAATTTACTTACAAGGNGAACAGAATCCGCTNCCAGAATTTAAGTTTGTAGTTGTAGTATTCCAAGATNGAATTTTGATGGCTGAATCATTAGGNGAAGCNTTGGAAGGTATNTTTGGNGATATANATATTGANACATCTACTAAAGAAGATGATGATCCAGANGCTAATCCAATTGATTTACTAAACAAAGCTAACTCAGCTTTNAGNCAAGCTCANGAAGAACTTAAAAATGGAAANCTTGGNAANTATCAAGATTTNATTAAGAAAGCAGAAGAGTTCGTTTCNNTNGCTATTGAAATATTAAACGAAAAATAAAATAGCTTGAGTTTAGATATTATTTAATTACTATTGATATTCAGCGCGGGGTGGAGCAGTCTGGTAGCTCGCTGGGCTCATAACCCAGAGGTCGTAGGTTCAAATCCTACCCCCGCTACCATTTCATCTAATAAAAAAGTCTATTATTCTCTTTCTACCAGTTGATGCAGCTAAAAGCTTNAGAGTGAATATACCCATTCCTCCAAGAAATGACAAGATACCTCCAATTAATATAATTCTCCAAAATAGTATCTGATCCATATTTTGATTATAGACTTATATAAAATAAATTTTTAACCTGAATAAGCAGAAATTAGGTCATAAGTAATAGGACCACTGTAACTCTTTAGAACTTTAAAATTTTTATCTAATAACAAAGTTGTTGGAATTCCATTCCAAGAAAATTTTGTAAGTATCATTTCTACATTTTCTTGTTTCAANATATTTTGATAGTTTAATTCATATTCCTTAATAAATTCTTTACCGTTATTTTCAGAATCATCTACTAGTAAACCTAAGACNTAATANAGNCTGCTATCAGATAACTCTTTTAAATGTTCAACTTCCTCGATGCATGGTGTACACCAGCTCGCCCATAGGTTTAAAATAATGTATTCTTCATTTCCTAATTTGATATCTACTTCATTATTTTCATTAATAACTGAGAGATTAATTCCGTTATTAACATTGATACTTACATCTTCAACAATGTTTTCTGGTTTGTAATTAACATATACTGCTGACATAAGCAATAGGAGAATGAAAAGTACAAAATTTCTTTTTAACATAACTTCAATTTAATAAAGTAATGAACATAAAATACATATGTATGGAAATTGGAAAATTATTTTACCCAGGTTTTAATCGTTCTTTTGAAGAACTTTCTTCAATTGAAGTAAAAAATGAAAATTTGATTGAAATAACTGACTTTACTGATATTGAATGGGTTCGCTCTGCAATTAGAGAGCTAATTAATGAACAAAACAGTGATATAGAAGTTACCTTTAAGGAACCAACCGAAGAAGATATAGAAAAAGTAAGTAAGATTGTTGGTGCTGATAAGACACCTGATGAAGCAAAAAATGAATTTAATACTGGCAAACGCATAATTGGAATTGCATCTGGAAAGGGTGGAGTTGGTAAATCAACTATTACTTCATTACTTGCTTTAGCTTTCTCTGAGCAAGGCAAAAAAGTTGGTATTCTTGATGCTGATATTTGGGGCTTCTCCATACCTAAAATGTTGGGAGCAAAGTTCCCACCTATTCCATTTAATAACAGAATATTCCCATCAAAGATAAACAAACTTAACGTAATTTCTATGGAGTATTTTGTTAAACAAGATGAAGCTGTAATTTGGAGAGGGCCAATGCTTCACAAAGCTATTGAACAATTTCTATATGAAGTCTTATGGCAAGACATCGACGTATTATTAATTGATATGCCTCCAGGAACAGGAGATGTATCGATATCCCTTTCACAGTTTTTAAATTTTTATGAGACAATTATTCTTACTACACCTCAGTCAAATGCAACAGTTGTTGCTGAAAGAGCCGGAATAATGTCAAGAAAAGTTAACTCAAGCATAATTGGTGTAATTGAAAATATGTCACATATTGAATTAGGTGATTCTAAACTTTATCCTTTTGGAAAAGGTGGTGGAGAAGTATTATCTGAAAACCTCAAAGTTCCTTTAATAGGACAGTTACCTTTAATTGAGGATGTAGCAAAATTATCTGAAAAAGGAAGATTGAATGATTTTATTAAAGATGACTTATTTAAAAATGTTTTAGATCTTGCAGAATCAATAAATAAAATAGGACCAAAGAAAAAACCGATCAGTTTAAAAGTAAAATAAGTTAATTTACGAGACAAAGAGCTGACAAAGCTAAACAATAAAAACCAAAATATTTTAATTTTGCATTCAAAGTAAAATTTACCAATATATTGATTGCTAAAAGNCCGGCAGCAAATGAAACAATAGCAGGAATAATCATTTCAGGATTAAAAGCAAAAGAGGATTGNACAAACGTAAGTAGCCAAGCACCAAATATAGTTGGAAGCCCTAGNAGGAGAGAGAAATATATTGCCTCAGANTTTTTTATACCTANGTAGAGAGCAACTATTAATGTAATGCCAGACCTTGANACTCCTGGAACTAAAGCTACAGCNTGGGCNAGGCCNATGTANAAAGCTTGTTTTGAATTTATATTTTCAAATAAGANACTCCCANCTTCTTTATTTTTTTTATTAAATTCATAGGTCAGCAATAGAGAAGCAAATCCTAAATAAGCAATACCAGTAATTGTTAGTAAGTTATCACTATTATCAATCACCTCTTGTATAGGAGAGAATAGACCAATTACTACCGCAGGAACTATTGCAATTAAAATTGTCTTCATAGTGTGATTAAGGTTATTTTTATTATTAAAGGTTTGAGATAATCTGTCTTTATAAAATACAATTATTGAAAATAAAGTACCAATATGTAGAAAAGCTATATCATTTGTATTTAAATTTATTGAATCTGAGAGTGTATCAAATATAACTAGATGTCCACTTGATGAAATGGGAAGAAATTCAGTGATTCCCTGTATTATGCCAATAATTATCTCATTCATCTTTTATTTAATACTAGCTAAATGCCAACCGTTACATTTCATGCAATTATAAATGCTAAATTTCTTTTTATGCTCAGTTTCTGCCCATCCACGTTCTTTTCTTGCCTCGATTTCAGAAAAAAACGTTTTTTTCTCTTTGCAGCTATCCATATTATTCATTACTTATTAACAATAAATTAAAAAATGTAATAAAAACTAATATTATTTTTTTTAATTAAACTCTATGTTTATGAACGTCGGTTTAGTTATATTAAGTTATTTAATGGGTTCAATTAACTTTGCTTATTTAGTAGCAAGATTTAAAGGTGTAAATATCCAAGATTTAGGTAGCGGCAACCCGGGATCTTCTAATGTCTTAAGAACAATGGGTAAATCATATGCAATCATTGTTCTCATTGGGGATATCTTGAAGGGTTTTATTCCTGTAATTATCGGTTTAAATTATGACTATTCATTGATACTGGGATTTGTTGCTGTAATAGGCCATTGTTTTCCTATTTTTTACAAATTTAAAGGAGGGAAAGGCGTTGCAACTTATTTCGGTGCTTATTTAGCATTTATTTTTAACCATCCTGATGCCTTCAGCCTAGATATCCCATACTTTAAAGTTAATTTAGTTCTCTTTTTCATAATTTTATATTTTGGTTTAATGAAAATTTTTAGAATATCTGCCCTTGCGAGCTTAACAACGATAATATTGGCTGGTTTTACAGTAATTTATTCTATAAATGATTCATTTACAATAACGTATCAAGTTTTCATAATTCTTTTAATTTTTTATCAGCATCGAGAAAATCTTCAGAGATTATTCAAAGGTGAAGAAAATAAATTTTGAATTTAAGATAATCTTTTAAAAGTAATGTAAAATTATTTTAGTAAGTTGAGGCAGGGCGATGAGTTCAACATTAGTTTTAATAGCTTTATTAGCATCATTATCGATGGCAGTTATTCTGCCAGAAATGCAGATTTCAAAAAATAATACTTCATTTAATGCTGAGTACGACTTTATGGTAAACAAACAAAGAAAAGCATATTTAATGATAGGACTTTTTGCAGTAGCTACATTTTTTGTTTCCCTACAAACAATGAGCATAGGACTTTTTGTTATACATTTAATTACAGATTGTGTTTTTGGAATCTACGCATTTGTTTCTTTCCAAGTTAGAAGGTCAACTCAACTTCAGAATTCATTAAGCTCATTTAATGATGATGTTCAGGTTGAATATGACAATGAGGAATATCTCAAAGAAGCAGTTTAACTTTGAAACCAGTTGAATCAATTACTAAAAGCCTTGCTAAAGAGTTAGATAAACTTAATCAAATAAGAGAAGANTCCCTNAGGCTATCCAGAGAAATTATTCGATCTTGTTCAAAAAGCATAAGAAATGTNCATAGGNATGAATTAAAAGATGCCAAAACTTTTTTGAAAGAAGCTGAGAAAAAAAATANTCAGCTTAAAAACAGTTTAAAAAATTCACCGGAGTTACGTTTTGCAGGATATATTGTTGAAGCCGAAAAAGAATTGGTCGAAGCTTCTTTGGTTTATGAATATGAATTAAATGGAGAAATTCTTCCATATAANGCTATGGATGTTTCAGCATCTAGCTATATACAGGGTATTGGTGATGCTATTGGTGAATGGAGAAGAAAAGCTTTAGATCACTTAAGAAAATTAGACATTGAAAGTGGAGAAAAGTACCTAAAAGTTATGGAATCAGGCATGGAAGTNTTNAATGAACTTGATTATCCAGATGCTTTAACAGGAGGATTAAGAAGGTACGCNGATAATGCNAGAGCATTAATTGAGCGAACTCGTTCNGACATTACAAATGCTGTTGTAAATGATTCATTAAGAAGAGACTTATCTAAACTTAAAAAATGAATTATAAATATATATCTGGAGAAGTCTTATCTCTCCCTGAAGACACAACTTGGACTGACGGTATGAAGTTACAAGATATATATCCAAACTCTTCTTTTGTTAGCGGAACCAAGAATCCAGAAGGAATGAAAATTCATCCCGTAGTAAAAGACAGCATGGTACATATCAAATACACTTTTGAAGAAAGATTTGCTGGTGGTCCTGGTTTAGTTCATGGAGGAATTCTTGCAGCGGCCATAGATGACNTNATGGGATACGCAACNGTAATTCANAATCANATGTGTGTAACNGCAAATCTTTCTGTTAATTANATTTCTCCAGTNCCNGTNGNAGANGANTTNGAATTNTTAGCTTGGGTTACAAAAATATTGATGGCAAAAAAGTTTCAACAGAATCAGTTATAAAATCAGGTGACAAAATTCACGTTGAGTCGAGTGCTTTGTTTTTAGAGATCTTAGATAATGTAGAAGAAATATTTAAGGTAGATAAAAACTATCCGGAAGTTATATTTTTGAAGTAAGGAAATGGCTCATTGACTGGATGCTGATCATAGGATTGACTCCAGAGCATCTTGGAAAAACCGATGAATCTGTAATATAAACATTTTCTAATCCATGAACTTTTCCATCAAGATCAACCACTCCTTTACTTGGATCAGGGTTTATTCTTGCTGATCCCATCTGATGTGCAGATCCAAGCAATATTCTGAACGGTTGATGCTTTATTGAATTAACTTTAGAAATAAAATCTTCAATCGATTCTTTTGAGTCTTCTTTCCAATGTAGCGTCGGCGATGAAGCCACCATAATTTCACTAGCTCCCGATGAGTGATACGCATTAACTAGATTTACTAATCCATCAATAAGATGATCATGATCAAATTTATTGAAATCATATTTCCATAAGTGTTGAGGTGATTTGTTTACTATTGAACCACTGCTTGTATCTGAAGTTAAAACTATTCCTCCAGACCAGTAGTTGTAATCTTTTATAAAGCTTTCATAAGAGTCAGAATTATTAGGAAAAAATGGAAAAAATAAACTCGGATGCATAGGCAGTCCTTCGAGAAGGTATCCGTAATTATCATTCTTGAACAGAAATTTATCAGAATAAAATCCCTGCATGCTGCCATCCCATGGCTTTTGTTCTTCGCTATATTTTCCAGCAACTCCAGACACAGGGTGAAGTTTTAGGTTCTTTCCTAACTGTTTATTTGAATAACCACTATCCATTAAGATCTTTGGTGTATTTAGTGCTCCAGCAGACAAAATAACCTTATTTACTGCTATTTTCTTACTATTTGAGCCATTCTGAACTTCTATATGAGTAGCTCTATTATTGCTTATTACCAATCGTTTAATATTTGTATCACTATATATATTGTTTTGATCAAAAGTATCCTCTGAAAACCAGGAAGTATATGATGAGTTTCTACTTTCATAACTAGAACCAAATGTAGAAAATCCATCATCTAGATAATCTAAGTTACTGAGGTTTCTTGGAATAATTTTGTAGCCTATATCATTTTTTTCTAATCCTTCTATAAGCTTTACTTCTTTATGTGGTATTTTGTTATTTTCCTCACTTACATTTAATTTTTTGCAAACATAATCCATACTGTTCTTAAATGCATCTGAATTAAAATAATTATCTTGGTTGGTTAGAGAATCCCATTCTTTTAAAATATTTTCTGGTGTTTTTAACGATGTTGTCCAGTTTATAGAAGTGCCACCCCCTACACTTTTTCCAGCTAATAAAAGAACA
>PBPX01000013.1 GCA_002724835.1 Actinomycetota bacterium
GGTTTACAAACACTGTGAGTATAGACTTTACGAGGCACATGATCCTCGTGCAATGTATGGAGATGATTATGAATGATCCGTATTCACCTAGCGGTTGGGATATTGAAGGGCATGGCTCTGTAGATGTAGGAGACTTGCTCTTTGATGATGTGCAATTAATATGGCTTTGTCTTGATGAGATTACACTAGAGCCTGTAACTGGTGATCCAATGGAGACTAAGTTAGAGCCTGTGTTCTGGCTATCAAGCAAAGACTTGGATTATTCAGTGGAGTTGTCCGAAAGCGAGTTAATCCCTTACCTGAACTAATGTTATGACTAAAAAAGAAAGATGGTGGAAATGGCACAAAGATAATCCACAAGTCTACGAACTTTTTGAAAAGTTTACTTTTGAGGCTATTGGTAGCGGAAGAGAACACTTTTCTCACTGGTTGATTATGAATCGTATCAGATGGGAAACCGCTATCAAGACAACTGGCCCTGTATTTAAGATTAGTAATGATTATATAGCGTATTATGCTAGGCTATTTATGTCATTACATCCCGAATACAAAGGGTTTTTTAAGATCAAAAAGATGAAAGAGGAATCCAATGAAGAACGGTAGAAAAATAGAAGATGTCTGCGATTTTGTAGTCAAGCCAATCATTGAGGCGCTTGAAGAGGCGGAGCGTGGTAAAAAGATTTCGCCTTGGACTAAGCAATGGAGAGATGATGGTACTGCCAACACTCTCACTGGGATTCTAGCGCGTAATGGCGTGTCTCGTAGACCTTACAATGGCATTAACTGGTTGATTTTAAATATGTTTCCAGAGTATAACAGTTCTGATTGGTTTACTCTGAATCAACTCAAGAAACTCACAGGTATGGACAGACCTATACCTGATGGAGAGTTTGAAAATGCAATGAGCATTGTATTCTGGAAGATGATTGACCATCGTACAGAAAGGGACTCCAAAGGTAGACCTAAGAAGTTTCCACTGGCTAAAACCTACCTTGTATGGAACCGTGACCAGATTCCAGCACTACCAGAGCCAAAACCAGACGTAATACCGCCTGACTTTGACCCTAAGACGGAGATAGACAAGTACCTTACCAACCTAGACCTTCGTGGAGGAGTAAATCTAGGAGGAAACCGCGCTTGTTATATCCCATCTCAGGATGCAATATGTTTGCCTTTAAACAGTGCGTTTTTTAATGAGCATCAACGTGAAGGAACCAAGGCACATGAGGGTATTCATGCTACTGGTGCTAAACACAGGCTGAATCGCAAGATGGCTAAAGGATGGTTCGATGATGAGGCTTATGCTTACGAAGAGTTAGTCGCTGAGTTAGGTGCGGCTATGACTTGTGCATATCTTGGTATGCCTCTCACAGAATTACAGCATACTTCGTACATTGCATCTTGGTTGAAGCATCTTAAAGATGACCCATCATTCATAATGTCAGCGGCGGCTCATGCAAACAAGGCGTTCAACTATCTGATAGGTGAACACGCTTCCCTTCAGAGCGAGAGTAAAGAGTCTTTGGCCTATGCCGCTTAGGTTTATTCTTATTATTTTTAGAGACAAGGTTCCGCTGTCTTTTGATACGAGCCTTGTCCTTTTCTTCTGGAATACTCATAAGTAATATTTATTACTACTATAAATGGTACTGATATACTTACACACACGTTAATACCTCTCATAGTTAATACACTTTACCACTTTTTTGACATAATTAGGCAGTTCTGTCAATTGGATTACCTATATGGTATAATAGTGGTAGAGTGTATATACTATAGAGGGGTCTTTTATGAAAGCATACGAAATTGTAACCAGAAGAGCGGAAGATTACGCTAATAGAAACCAACCAAATGATGTAAAACTTCAGCCCACGCACAAAGATGGGGCGTTAAACCTTATACTTGAATGTATATCTTGGCTTGATCGTATGCCGGGAACCAAGGAAAGGAAAGCGCCATACACCAAGAGAATGTGGGAAGCGTATCTCAAGGCTCAGACCAATGAGAAGTCTGATGACACTATGATAGTACCTCAAATGATAGGAGGTAATAGAGTAGAATACCTAGAAGATGTGACTTATGATACTTCTTCTCTGGCTGATAGTGGTATAGGTACTGGTGGTTTAGGTTACGCCAGTGTTAAAATGAAATACATGGGGACAGCAAACATGAAAGGAAAGAAAGACCCTTATTGGAATCCACCAAAACCAACTAAAGCAAGGACTCTTGATGGAAAAGAAAAGACTAGGGCTTATACTGAATACCTTGCTAAAAGAAAGAGATAATAATGCACCACTTATGTAGCAAATGCCAACGCCCTGCTACCCATGCACAACATAATCTGTGTGACAAGTGTTGGGTGTTAAAGTATTCTACTCAGTATTACAATGGTAAATCCACAAAATATACTGATATGTTTAAAGATTCAATCGGAGAAATGGGCAAACAAGAAGGTGAGTCTAGGGAAGATTGGTTCAAGCGATGCGAAGATCATGTAAGGAGTAAAGGATTTGCGCCCACAGTCAGCAAAATCAAAGGGAAGATGGCTCCAGAAATGGGTGGTTCAGATGATACTGAACGTGTACAAGAGTCTGGAACCTGACGATGTTAAGTCAACAAGTATGGGTGCATCTGGCGAAGATGTGCAACTATCACCATACGCTAGGAAACTCTTTAGTTATAGTGTAGAATGTAAGAACCAAGAGAGGTTAAACTTTTGGGGCTGTTGGGATCAGACAGTCTCAAACGCAGGAGACTACGAGCCTGCCATGTTTGTAAAGAAAAATCGTAGAGAGGTGCTTGTTGCTATACGAGCAGAACATTTCTTTAAACTTATGGAGAAAACAAATGCCGAGAATGTACAGACCGACGACTGACATGGTGAACTTTGCTAACAGTATCCTTGGTGGATGGGGCGATGCAATGAACGAAGCCATGCGTCCAGAAGAGGGAGCAATCAGAGTGATGCAGGAAACCAAGACGGTTAAGGTTAAATGTGTATATCCTGAGCCTGACGATGGTGTATCCTACTCATGGATTAAGGTAGAAGAACCTAAAGAAACTGAATCTTATGGAGGGTCTAAATGACCACTAAAAATGATATGTTGCGTGAGTTGTTCTTGGCTAACGGACTTGTCAAGGGTGAGGATACCCATGAGTTAAAGTTCGGTGGCCGTGGCCTTACCATCATTACTAGGAACGGTATCGAAAAGATACAGTACCACAATGATATTAGGGTGACATACCACGTTGAGAAAATGGAGCCTGACTTTGTTGTTATCAGGGCTGTTGCAACCAAGGGTGACGTTACTGTAGAAACCTTTGGCGAATCATCCCCGAAGAATACAAAGCAGACTTATCCTGTAGCGATGGCAGAAAAACGCGCATTGTCTCGCGCTGTCTTAAAGATTACAGGGTTCTATAAGTTTGGTGTGTTTGGTGAAGATGAATCAGATGATTTCAAACGTAAGGCTAAGGAGGCCGCATGAACGTAAGAAAAAAGAACGCAAAGGAAAGAGAGTACGATCAAGCAGAACTAAACAAAGCAAAGTATGACTTGGCTGAAGAGGCTGTTAAGTTTGCACAAGAATTTGCTGAGTGTGATGGCGATGTATTCTACTCAACGTATAAGGAATTCTCTAACAAGGCATGGTATTACGAGAGAGAGAAAGAGAACAGTGCAATGCCCAGTGTAGGTGATACTTGGGATTGGGAGAACAAAGTATGTGGAGCGTATAGATACCGTGACATTTAAGACAGAACTAGGAACCAACATATTCCGACAGAAGTACGCCAGTAATCAGTACGAGACATGGAGTGACAAGGCTCACTCTATTGTCAACAGTGTATGCGGGACATCAGATAACAAGATGAACCGCATCATGGAGTTGGATGATCTTGATGAGGCGTATAATATTATCAACAACCAAGAGTTCTTTCCCGGTGGTAGATACCTATGGTACGCAGGGAGGGATGCAAGGTTCTACAACAACTGCTACCTACTCAGGGCTGAAGAAGATACCAGAGAGGAGTGGGCTGATCTGTGGAAAAGAGCAGGCTCTTGCCTTATGACAGGGGGAGGGATCGGTATTGATGTAAGTAAGTTCCGTCCCTCTGGCAGGCCATTGACTAGGACAGGAGGTGTATCCTCTGGCCCTCTGCCGTGGCTTGAGGCTGTCAATGCCATTGGTCGTGAGGTTATGCAGGGTGGTAGCCGTAGATCAGCACTGTATGGCAGTATGAACTGGCAACATGAGGACATCTGGGACTTCATGACAATGAAGAACTGGCATGACATCCCCATACAGGGAGCGTTCAAGGAGGATGGTAGTCCGTTCACCGTGGCTGATGCCAAGATGAATGACTTTAACTACAAGGCTCCGCTTGACCAGATGAATATTAGTATCAACTACGACGATGCTTGGCTACAGAACATGGATCATCCAGTCTTTGAGACTAATGTACGTCAGGCTATGATGACTGGTGAACCGGGATTCTCATTTAACTTTGGAGAAAAGCAGAATGAAACGCTACGCAATGCTTGTACAGAGATTACGAGTGAAGATGATAGTGATGTATGTAATCTTGGTAGCATTAATATGGCGAACATTGACACGATTGAGAGGTTTCGGGAAGTCGTTAATGTCGCCAGTAAATTCCTTGTTTGTGGACTTCACCGCGCTCAGTTACCATACGAAAAAGTCTACGAAACCAGACGAAAAAACAGTAGACTAGGCTTAGGTCTTATGGGTATGCACGAATGGCTGTTGAAACGTGGATACAAATATGAGATGGTTGATGAACTCAAACAGTGGCTAAAGGTATACAAAGATGAATCAGAACGATCTGCTAACAAACACTGTGCGAGACTTTTTCTTGCCCCACCTAAAGGGTATAGAGCAATTGCTCCAACAGGGACAATTAGTATCCTCGCCGGGACAACTTCTGGAGTGGAGCCAATTTACGCAGTCGCATACCGCAGACGTTACCTATCAGGTAGCAAACGATGGCTCAATCAGTATAACGTTGAAACTATCGCCGTTGAACTCCAAGAAAGATACGGACTAAGCAATGAACAGATGGATACCATTGAGTCCTCTATCACTCTTGCGAAGGAGCCAGAGAAGAGGATCAAGTTTCAGTATGAACTACAGAAGTATGTAGATCATGCGATTAGTTCTACTGTAAACCTTCCTGCTTGGGGTTCAGAGGAGAACAATGAGGAACTTGTTGATTCATTCAGCGGTATCATCAAGAAGTATGCTCATGGATTGAGGGGCTTGACGTTCTATCCTGATGGATCAAGGGGTGGTCAGCCGTTGACTCCTTGCTCATGGGAGGAAGCGATGTCCAAACGTGGTGTTGTCTACGAGGATAACACTGAGGAACAATGTCTAAGCGGAGTGTGTGGAATATGAACGATATAAATAAACTATTATTCTTTGGCTTTTATAATGTAGAATTAATTTCAGACAAATTAACAAAGAAAGTTATGGAATTTATTGAAGATGAAACAGTTAATGATCTACATTTAGAAGGGGTATTATCTCCTGATAGCAATTATTCTAAAGATGGTATTGAATTATTAAAGCCATGTATAACTAAATTAGTTCAAGATGCTATTGCAATTCAGTATGAATACGAAACGCCGAGAGATAAACATGCAACTGGCTAAAGATGTTCGTTGGAAATCAAAACAGTACACCGATTGGGTGGCGACACTTCCTTGTACTAACTGCGGTGCTGATGATGGCACCGTGGTTGCCCACCATCTCAAGCATAGGTTCTTTCCTTGGGGTGGTGGAGGTGCAGGATTAAAGGCGCATGACTGGTTGACGATGGCACTGTGTCATACCTGTCATACCAAAGCACATAACGGTGATCCAGATATACTAGACTTCCAGATGTTATTGATATGGAAAACTCAAGACAAGGCTTTCAAGGAGGGCCGACTACAATATGTTAGTGACTGAAGAAAAAGTTGAAGAAATAATTAATTATCTAGCAGAATCAGACGATGAGTATGGTAAAATAGCGGCAAGAGTAAAGGGTCTTGAGAAAGATGAGAAGATTATTACCGCTCAAGGACTTCTTGAACATCGAAGGTACGAAAAAACAATGGCTGAATCTGAAGCAAAGGCTAGGTCATCACAGCAGTACAGAGAGTGGAGAGAAAAGTACGAAAATGCTGTAGCAGATTTCGAGATAATGCGATCTAGGCGTAACACCTATCAAATTATCTGGGAAACGTGGCGAACCGAACAGGCTAACTTGCGTAAGTCTTAAGGTTCTTATTCAATTCAAGATAAAAGGAATATTAAAATGGCAGATAAATTTGTCACTGAAAACCGCACAGGATTATGGAACAATGACCGTAAGACTGAGGAATGGATGGATGATTACCGCAGTAAAATCTACATCACAAGCCCCGGTTGGCATTGGATCGGAGCAAGGGAAGGAGCAGGAGAAGGTAAGCCTGCACTGACTGTTGATCTTCGTGCTATGGACAATGCTCAGGTACAGCAGTATTGTTCTGACTATACTGTGCTTACTAAGGAGCAGGCTAGGGAGAAGTATTCTAAGTCTGAGACTCCGGGTGCAAGTCGCTCACGAACAGATAAGGAGATCGACAGCGATATACCGTTCTAATGATTATCACATATAAAAATGGTAGGGAGTATGACCTCGACTACGATGACAATGCTCATTCGTATAAGGTCGATGGGATTAAAGTGCCGTCAGTTACGAGAGTGGTTGACGGCTGTTTTCCCAAGAACTTAACTGATTGGGCGCTAAGTATAGGCGAGGAGGAATACCATCGTGTAATCGAAGATGCCCTTGAGATTGGGAACGATGCCCACAAGTGGATTGAAGATTACATAACCTTTGGTCACGCTTGCAATGATCCCGGCCATCATGTGTTTAATCCGATTAAGGCTTTCCTTAAATGGTTAGAGGATGTTAAGCCTGACTGGAGTGATGCAGAACGTAAGATATACTGTGATAGATTTAAATATGCAGGAACCGTAGATGCAGTGGCAAAGATTAATGGTCGTGTTTGTGTAATAGATTTCAAAACGTCCAAGAAAATCTACAAGCCATACCACCTACAGGTTACGGCATACGCCCAAGCAATCAAGAGGATTGATGGGTTGAAACGGTGGCCTTTGGGGATAATACTAAGACTTGACAAAGAGACAGGAGAATACGAGCAGAAAGTATTTGAACCAAAGGATCACTTCGATGTGTTCAAGAAGTGCCTTGAGTTGAGGCAATGGAGTTCACTAAGGATAAAGAATGACAAAGATAAACTGGGGTAAGGGAGGAAGTTTTAATCACGGGAGGGTAGAAGGAACAGACTATAGATGTGAGAGATATGCAATAGGTGACAAGGACAACAAGGAATACTGGTATATGCTTGCCGACAATCACTTAACATACCTATGCGCTAAAGGGCCGTTCTCTACAGTAGAAGAACGCGATCAACATATCATTAAAGAGGTAGAAAAACGACATGAATCTACTAATCATCGGTGATCCTCATGCTCACCCGGACTATGACAATGACAGGTTTACTGCGTTAGGTAACTACATAGTCGATACAAAGCCTGAGTATATAGTATGTCTTGGCGACATGGCTGATATGCCATCGCTCTCTTCATACGACAAAGGAACTAAAGGGTTTGAGGGACGTAGGTACAAGAAGGATGTGGCCGCAGTTATAGATGCACAGGAGAAACTGTTTGCCCCCATCAAGGAGTATAACAANGCAAAGGCTAGACTTCATCAAAAAAGATACAAGCCAAAATGGTATATGACATTAGGCAACCACGAAGATAGAATCAGCAGGGCTATCAATTCTAACCCAGAACTGGAAGGCGCAATCTCTATTGATGACCTTCAGTATAAAAAGTTTGGATGGAAACTGACACCATTTAAGCACGTTCTTACCATAAAAAATATATCTTTTAGCCACTATTTTACCAGTGGTGTAGCAGGCAGGCCAATCAGTTCAACTCATGTGGCGCATACATTGGTAAGTAAACTGCATTGTTCCAGTGTGCAGGGTCACTCGCATCTATATAATCATGCGGAACAAACCAGACCAGACGGACAGAAGATATTTGGGTTGTCTGGTGGATGCTACTCCCACCCAGACTACTCCGAGAACTGGTGCAAAGATACTGAATACCAGTGGTGGAGGGGAGTCATCATGCTAGAGGGTTTGGACGGGGAAGGATACTACAATGGGATTCATGCTGTAACACAGCGGAGTATACTATGAGCAGAAAGAGAGCAATATTTGAGAAGTGTAAGGAATGTATCTACGATCCTGAAGAAGACGGCACATGGGTAAAACAGGCAGAAAACTGTGAGATAACCACTTGCCCTCTCTACCCCTTTAGGCCACGCCAGAATCCCAAGAATAACCCAAAAAACAGGGTGTGAAATGGCTAAGAAAGACGATATGTTGGAGCATCGTAGACGCTATGCCAAGATCAAAGCAATGGAGAAGGAAAAGTTACAGAAATCTCCACCAAATAAGATGACACCAGAGCGTGAGCATCTTCGATTATGCTTTGCTAGGTGGTGTTGGAATAGGAGAAATACACTAGCCCCATCAGGAAAGACTTGGGAACAGGTATTTAAGGATCATTGGGGGATTGATCTACTCCGATTCTCTGAANCCGAACAACAGCGCCAGAGGGAAAACAATGAAGTCCGTAATATTGTGGACGATCCTGCGATTCCATAAAATCATCTGGGTCTTTGGTGTTGGCTATTATAACTGAATCATTATCTTGACTAATTAACCACCCAACAGTAAAAAGGGTGGGGCAAGAAATCTCTCGCTCCCACCCTGATGTTGCGATTATGTCTCGCCACTCTACTATAACTAAAGGTTTATCAGACATAAGTTAAAACNAATAGTNTTGCTACAAATATTATATAGNCTACGANTACAGTTATAGATCGTATGCAATCCTTGGTNAAGTCACTCACCTTATGAACTGGTTAGGATGCTTGTCCCTCCCCTTCATTTTTACAGGGCCGGGTAAAAACCATCCAAGTACCATGGGAATTATNACCACCAAAATAAGNAACCANCCTCCCATTTCCGCGAGGGAGCCGAGCAATGTCCAGAAGTTATCAGGAGCGCAGGAGCCNCTATCCATAGTAGTGCGGGACGAACCCATCCCCGCTGTCGCCACATCTGCCACAAAGGCACTTGTCATGCTTCCCGCTATAGGTGCAATCGCACCCCCACTGAGTACACTCCCCGCAACTGCACCCGTTCCTGCCGCTGTCGCTACTATCCCCGCTTTCTTGATCGTTCCGCATCCTATAACTCCTAGTGCTATCCCCAGATAGCCGCAACTACGACCAATACGGCTACACCAACTAGAATCCACATCTTTGATTTTTTTTCTAAAGAATTCCATTTTTCTTTCATCCTTATCTCCTGTAATCAATTACATATTTAACGTGGTCAAGAATTTTGCTTGTAGTTTTTGTGAGTATCATTGGAAGAAGAGCATGAAGAAAAGCGGTACAGCAACCAACCAACAAACAAACACTAATATACATTGCTTTTCGTAGGTGTTGCATATACGTTTCATTATTTTCCTCTAAGTGTTTCATTCAATAATCCTTGCAATAACCTTCTTGCCTTCCCAATCTATTCTGGTTTCTACTACGCGCCTCTCGCACACATATCTGCCACCTTCGCTGTCGTGCCATCCCTGTCGTTTTAGGGTACGCTTCATAGCAAGGCATCCCGGCAAACCCATCTCAACCCATTCTTTAATAACTGGGTCTTCCCAATAGGCCATGTGTTCTTTAGCGATTCCGTTGATATAGAGAATCAACACAAATAATGTTTCCATTCAATGCACCCCGTTGCCGTTAGCCTTCATCTCTGCCATCTTATCCCTGATGTTTTCAATCTTTGCTTCCAAGGTATTTACCCTATCACCTAAAAACTTT
>PBPX01000052.1 GCA_002724835.1 Actinomycetota bacterium
AAATAGAACTCTCTTACATCTTCATCTTTTAACAACTTTTCTGGAGTATTATCCATTACAATATTCCCCGTTTCCATAATATAGCCATGCGTAGCAATGCTAAGAGCCATATTGGCATTTTGCTCTACTAATAAAACTGAAACTCCTTGTTGGTTGATTTCTACTATGAATTCTTTTATTTGATCAACCAACTTTGGTGCAAGTCCTAAGCTTGGTTCATCAAGCAAGAGACATTTTGGATTTGACATTAAGGCTCTCCCAATTGCTAGCATTTGTTGCTCTCCTCCTGATAAATATCCAGCTACATCTTTCGATCTTGGTGCTAATAAGGGAAAGAGGTCAAAAACTCTATCAATATTTTCTTTAATATTTTTTGAAGCAGTGTGTCCGCCAAGTCTTAAATTTTCATTGACTGTTAGCTCAGAAAAAATTCTCCGACCTTCTAAAACTTGGGCGATTCCTAATTCAACGATGTCTGAAGCCTTCATATTGGTGATATCTTTACCATCAAAAGAAACCTCTCCTTTAGTGACATCTCCATTTTGTACATCTAATAAACCGGTAATTGATCTTAATACTGTGGTTTTCCCTGACCCATTACTTCCCAAAAGCGCTACGATATCGCCTTCTTTAACAGTAAATGAAATACCCCTTAAAACTAAGATAACGTCTTGATAAACGACTTCTAAATTCTTAATAGATAAAATGAGTTACTCTCCCCCAAACGTGTACTTATTTAGACTAAAGTAAACTGGAAAATGTTTCAATTCGAATTTATATCTTAGTGAAGACTCAAAAATCAACTACATCTGTATATCATTTAATATATATAGAATGAATGAAGAAAACTTTGAACAACAAGAATTGTTTGAACAAAAAAAATATATTTCTGACTTAGTTGAAGAAAGTAGTCAAAAAAATAAATCTTCAGTAAACATTGTTTTTGGCACTTCTATAATTACGAGCATAATTGTTCTCTCTTTTCTATATATCTTTGGAATTTTTGAAGAAGAAGAAATTATTTTGCCTGAACCAGTAACTATTACTGAAACAATTAAGGAAAAGGAGCTAGTAGTTCCAAGGGTTGACTCTACAGAAATAGTTTCCATTGCTGAAGTTGCAACAAAAACAATTGTTCAAGTTCAAGTTGGACAATTAGATGAAAATGAAGAATTTATTTCTGTAGGAGGTGGCTCTGGAGTAGTTATTAACGAAAATGGTTTAATAATTACAAATCATCATGTAATAAATGGTGCTGATGGTGTAAGAGTTATTTTTGAAGATGGAAGAATGTATGAAGGGAAAATTATTGGATCAGATCAATTAACTGATGTTGGTTTAATACAAATAGATAANANNGGATTGACACCAATAAATNTTGGAGANAGTACTGNAATTTTTGTTGGAGANNTGGCAGTAGCAATTGGGCATCCTTTAACTCTTGGTGCAGCGCCTACTGTTACAACGGGNGTTGTNTCTGCTCTTGACAGGAGATTAGATGTAGGAAATGATGCAATGAATGCAGCTGTAACTTTATTTGGCTTAATTCAAACTGATGCNCCTATAACAAGAGGATCAAGTGGCGGTGCATTGTTAAATAAAGATGGNGAACTTATAGGAATAACAACNGCAATTGCAACAGCAGATGTAGGAGCAGAGGGNTTAGGTTTCGCTATTCCAATTAATTTAGCCTTNAANATAGTTGAAGACTTNCTAGATGATGGAAGGGTTTTACATGCATTCTTAGGTATATTAGGAGCTCAATATTTTGAAGTAGCAGAAGATGGAGCCAGAGTTTTTTCTGGTGTGTATATTGAGGAACTATATGGCCCAAGTAATGACATGTATGCNATAGGAAAAGCTGGGGCACTCCCTGGAGATATCATCAAAAAAGTAAATGAAAACAGTGTAAAAACATTAGATCAACTCATTACAATTTTAAGAAGTATGCGAGCTGAAGATCCTATAACTATTGAAATTTTAAGAGATGGCAATTCAATTGTATTAGANTTCCAATTAGATTTGAGACCATCTGACATATAATGTCTGAAGATATTTTTTCTCAATTTTTTAATCTTTTTAATAATGATGAAGAAGATGTAAATTGGGAGCTTGCAAAACAAATAAATAACCACCTAAATAAAGATGATGAATCNTTTATCCCAGAACTTTCAAATCAAGATATTAAGTTTGATGAAATTTTTAGAGTAGTCGAACTAAATAGTGATAAGACTTTAGGTGCAACAGTGAATCCAGTTGAACTTAAATTACTTGACTCAAAAGATTATGGTTTATGGTTTCTAGAGTCTATTAAGCATTTTGATTTTAGTAATTTCGAATTAGGCGGGATGCCAGAAGGTCTCGGAATTAAAAATATAAAGTCTTCTATTGTTGGAATGCAACTTGGAAATATTGCAGGTCTTTTAAGTAAACATAGTTGGGGCTTAAGCAATTTTGGAATTATATTGCCTAAATCAAAAACCTTGTCATTAAATAAAAATAACTTTTTTAATCGTTTATCTATTTTTGAAGCAGATGAAAGAGATCTTTCTCTTGCATATATAAGTTTGGAGTATACAGCGCTTAGCCTAGGAACTTATGAAGCACCCTTTAAAAAAATTATTACCAATTTAACTGAGAGCACAAAACAGATGATGGAAAAAATTAAAGACCTAGATTTAAATATTGATCCAAGTCAAATTTCTAATCCACAAGAAATTTTATCTAACTTACCGAGTGATGAAGAATTTGATACGAATGAAATTTTTGAAAGCATTATGGCTCCACTAAGTTTTTATAGGGAAGCAATAAAGCAGAAGGCAAAAAAATTAGAATTACTAAATGATGAAAGTNTCTTTGATCTAGTAATGGATTTGACTTTCTCACCAAGTGAAGGTCCAACTAGAGATNTTGAAATAAAAATTAGTGAGCTGGATAATCTAACCTCTAGTTTTTTTACTTTTTTAAATGAATCCAAAAATGAATTATCTATAGATGAAATTTTATCTAGTGAAGATCTTATTCCTAGTATTGAAGAATTGTCAGATCCAATTGGTTGGGCAGCAAGAACATCTATGCCCCCTATTTAATAATTTTGACTAAAGTAATAGAAAAGGAGAATTAATAATGAGCATAAATGTTGGAGATAAAATACCTGAATTTAAATTAATTAATACAAATAAGGATTTTTTAGAAGATAAGGATTTTTTNGGAAAGAAAACTATGTTTGTCTTTATTCCATTTCCTTTTAGTAGTGTTTGTGACAAGGAGATCTGTGAGCTAAGAGACAATCAATCTTCATTTGAAGAAAATGAAACATCAACTGTAATGATTACTGTTTCTGCAAGACCNACAAATGAAGCTTGGGCAAATCATCACAAAATNGATTTNCCAATACTCGCTGATTTTTGGCCTCATGGAGAAGTTGCNAANAAATTTGGCTGCTTTAGTGAAGAAGCTGGAATTTCATTAAGGTATACCTACATTACTGATGAAAATAATGTCGTGACTGAAATAATTAAAAGTGATGAGATACCTGTTGAAAGAGATTTTAGTTTGTATAAAGAAAAGTTTGGTATCTAACCAACGTCCCTGACTTCGGAGTCTTGAATTCTTTGGCGTTTTATTCTTCTACGTTCTCGTTCGGATAATCCACCCCATATTCCAAATTTTTCAGAATTTTCAATAGCAAACTCTAAACATTCAGATTGCACGCTGCAAGCTCTACAAATAGCTTTTGCTTTTCGGGTTGAAGCTCCTCTTTCTGGAAAAAATATATCTGCGTCTGCACCTTTACAATTTGCATCTTCGGTCCATGATGGCATACCTCCGATGAGTTCTTCCATTAATGATTTTTCCACCCTACTCCCTTCATAGATGCAAACTAAATTACATATGTGTAATTTATTAAGTTTTATCTAAATTGTCAAGGGCTGAATTTGCGATTTAATTTAATGTAAATTAATTAATGTAGGATAATTAGATAGATGGCATATCAAAAAATAGTTTCTTCAGGAGCTGTATATAAAGGCAAAACTGGAATGTGGCTTTATATATTTCATAGAATCACCGGGGTGGCTCTATTTGGGTATTTAATTTTACATATTATTTCTACTGCACTGATACTCCTTGGACCCGAAGTCTATGAAGGTGCTGAAGCTATTTACAAAAATTTTTATTTTAGAATTGCAGAAATCGGTTTAATGGGAGCAATACTAGCTCATGCAATAAATGGGCTACGAATAATTGCTGTTGATTTATGGAAAAGAGGTTCTGAATTTCAGAAGCAATTAAACATAATTTCATTAGTTCTATTTATTGGTATTTTTGTTCCTTCAACATATAAAATGACAACATCGTATTTTGATCTTTGTCTTGAAAAAAGCAAGCCAGGAACAACTTTGACCGATTGTATGATTAGACCTTTACCAGATTGGAAATCATAATCATGGAAACAAGAACTGACTGGGGAAGAAGGGAACCACCTTTAGAGGGTTCAAATTTTGAACTATATGGATGGTTTTTTATGAGAATCAGTGGTCTTTTATTAGTCTTGCTAGCTGTTACTCATATGTTTATTATGCATGTCTTTAACGACACACTTAACCTAGATTATGAATTTGTAGCAGCAAGATGGGATACTCCATATTGGAGAACATTTGATTGGCTACTTCTAACACTAAGCCTTTTGCACGGAACAAATGGGGTTCGCGTTGTTTTGCACGATAATTTAAGTGATTTAACTATTAGAAAATTGGCTTTAGGCGCCCTGTATAGTACTTCTCTAATCTTTTTTATCCTTGGTACATACGTGATAGTTGCATTTGTGAGGCAAGCTTGAAAGTAATCAAACATTCTTTTGATGGAGTTATTGTCGGTGCAGGTGGTGCTGGTTTAAGGGCTGCAATAGAAGCTGCTCCTCATATGAAGCTTGCAGTTATTACAAAACTTTATCCAACAAGATCTCACACAGGAGCTGCTCAAGGTGGCATGAGTGCTGCGCTAGCTAATGTAGAAGAGGATAATTGGAACTGGCATGCATTTGATACAGTAAAAGGCTCTGATTATTTAGCTGACCAACCTGCAGTAGATATCCTTTGTAAAGAAGCAATTGATGCAGTAATTGAGTTAGAGCATTGGGGTTTACCTTTTAGTAGATTAGAAAATGGAAAAATTGCTCAGAGACGATTTGGAGGACATACCGTAAAAGAAGGTGAGGCTCCTGCTTTTAGAGCATGCTATGCTGCCGATAGAACCGGACACATGATACTTCAAACTCTATATCAAAAATGTGTATCGATGGGAGTAGAATTTTTTGATGAGTTCCAAGTATTAGATATAAAAATTGAAGATGGAGTGTGCAAAGGTGTTGTAGCTTTTGAACTCTCTACTGGAGATATCCACATATTTGAANCAAGAGCAGTAACTTTTGCAACAGGTGGTTTTGGNANAATATTTAAAGTNAGTTCTAATGCTCACTCACTAACAGGTGATGGTCCNGGAATNNTATATCAAAAAGGAATTCCTCTTGAAGACATGGAATTTTATCAGTTCCATCCNACTGGNATTTACAGACTAGGAATTTTNTTATCCGAAGCAGCAAGAGGTGAGGGAGGAATTTTAAGNAATAAAGATGGTGAAAGATTTATGGAAAGATATGCACCTTCNATAAAAGACTTNGCACCTAGAGATATGGTTTCTCGAGCTATTGCTACAGAAATTAGTCAAGGAAATGGNGCAGGACCAGATANCGATTATGTATATCTTGANTTAACACATCTTGGAGCTGAAACAATTAAGAAAAAACTTCCTGATATTACAGACTTTGTAAGAACATATGTAAAAATTGAACCTATTAATGAACCTATACCAGTACAACCAACTGCTCACTATGCAATGGGTGGAATACCGACAGATGTTTATGCAAGAGTTCTAAGTGATGAAAAAAACACCGTATTACCTGGTGTTTATGC
Source organism: Actinomycetota bacterium (assembly GCA_002724835.1). Classification (GTDB taxonomy): domain Bacteria; phylum Actinomycetota; class Acidimicrobiia; order Actinomarinales; family Actinomarinaceae; genus Actinomarina. Next base: position 5,973 of record PBPX01000052.1, read on the forward strand.
AGCTGGTGAAGCTGCTTGTGTAAGCGTTCATGGAGCTAACAGACTAGGTACTAACTCATTACTAGACATTGTAGTTTTTGGTAAAAGAGCAGGGCAAAGCATGCTTGAATATGTATCTAAAACAAAATCCACTTCAATCAGTGACAATGCAGCCGATGATTTAGTAAATAAAATAAATAACCTAATTGAGAAGGAACATACTGATGAATTTTCAGTTGGAAAAATAAGAAATGACTTACAGGAATCAATGGAAGAAAATGCAAAAATATTTAGATCTGAAGAAACTTTGAGCAAACAGACTGAAATTTTAGAAAACTTAAGAGAACGATACGAAAATGTAACAATATTTGATAAAGGAAAAGTATTTAATACAGAATTAATGGAAGCAATAGAATTAGACTATCTTCTTGATATGTCGGAATCAACAGTAGCAAGTGCTCTAGCAAGAAAAGAATCCAGAGGTGCTCATTCACGACAAGACTTCCCAGATAGAGATGATAGTAATTTTATGAAACATTCATTTGCATTTAAAAATGGTAACTCTGCAAATTTACGATATAAAGATGTAGAATTAGGAAAATACGAACCTATGGAAAGAAAATATTAATGGATATAGAGTTAAAAATTCTTAGGTATGATCCAGAAAATGATCGCAAAGGTCATTGGGAATATTATAAAGTTGAAGCAGATCCTGATGAAAGAATCTTAGATCTTTTGCATAAAATAAAGTGGTTTGAAGATGGCACTCTATCATTTAGACGATCTTGTGCTCATGGTGTTTGTGGATCTGATGCAATGGTTATAAACGGTGAAAATATGTTAGCGTGTCAAGTTTTAGTCAAAGAAGTTAGCAACCCAATAAAAATTGAACCTATAAGAGGTTTACCGGTGGTAAAAGATTTAATTGTAGACATGGAACCATTTATGGACAGTTATAAGAAAGTAATGCCATATTTAATAAATGAAAAAGATCCTGGTGATAGAGAAAGACTTCAAAGCCAAGAAGATGTAGAGAAATTTGAAGATACAACAAAATGTATACTTTGTGCAGCATGTACAACTAGTTGTCCTGTATTTTGGACTGCTGATTCATATATTGGACCTGCTGCTATTGTTAATGCACACCGATTTGTTTTTGATTCAAGAGATGAAGGAACAAAGCAAAGATTAGAAATTTTAAAAGATGTAAATGGGGCATTTAGATGTAGAACAGCATTTAATTGTACTAGTGCATGTCCACGAGGGATACAGGTTACTAAAGCAATAGAAGACGTTAAAAGAGAAACACTTTTAAATAATTGAATTTAGATATTAAACAAGAACTCAAAGAAGTAATTAATAACTTAAAGATAGTAAATCATAAAAATTTAGATAAAATTTTTTTAGAAATAAATGATAATGAAAATATTGAAATAATAAATCTAAAATCTGGACAAAAAGTAGATATTTCTAATATTTCAAAATCAAACCTATTAATAAAGATGA
>PBPX01000053.1 GCA_002724835.1 Actinomycetota bacterium
ATCCATCTGACCGAACACTAATGCAGTCTTATCAATAACTCCTGACTCTTCCATCTCTCGGAAAAGGTCGTTTCCTTCTCTTGTTCGTTCTCCAACACCAGCGAATACAGATACTCCACTATGGTGTGTTGCAACTCTGTTAATCATTTCTTGAATAAGAACAGTTTTTCCAACACCAGCACCACCAAATAATCCAATCTTTCCACCTTGGACATACGGTATTAATAGATCGATAACTTTGATACCGGTCTCAAACATTTCATTTTGTGCTGTCACTTCTTCGAAAGGAGGTGGATTTCTATGAATTGGCCACCTCTCTTTAATGTCAAGAGAATCAGTAGGAACATCTAATGAACGTCCATAAACGTTAAAGATATGACCTAACGTAGCTTGGCCAACAGGAACGGAAATAGGAGCACCGGTATTAGTAACCTCAGCACCTCTACGAAGACCGTCTGTACCTTGCATAGAAATAGCTCTAATTTTTCCTTCACCTAAATGCTGTGCGACTTCAAGAACAATTGTGTTTGTTTCTCCATCAACCTCTACATCAACTTCAAGAGCATAATTTAATTCCGGTAATGCATCCAATGGAAATGCAACATCAACTACCGGTCCCGCTATTTTCGATACTCTACCTTTTTCCTCACTCATTTTTTCCTTCCTTTAATCTTTATTCTGCAAGTGCCTCAGCACCACCAACAATTTCTGATATTTCGGTAGTAATTTCAGCTTGCCTTGCTTGATTGCTTTCTCTTGTCAAAACTTTTATTAAATCTTCAGCGTTCTCTGTAGCAGCTTTCATTGCTCTCATTCTTGATGCATGTTCTGAGGTTGAGCTATTTAATAAAGCTCCAAATAGAGTCGCATTCATATACTTTGGTATTAAATCTTCCAAAACTTCTTCAGGAGAAGGTTCAAATGAATAACCACCTGATGTATCTTGAGTTTCTTCTGTATTTTCTTCACTGTCGCTAACAACTGGTAGTAATTGTTTTACCGTAGCTTTTTGAGTTAATGCTGACATGTACTCTGTATATAGAATATAAACTTCAGAAACTTCACCTTCGTTATATCCTTCAATGACAGGCTTCATTACCTCAAAAGCGTCATCAAACTTTGGCTCATCGGTTACACCTTCATATTCATTTACAGACTCAAAATTCCTGTAATTAAAATAGCCTGTTCCTTTTTTACCAACTGTTACAAGCTCTACTTCTTTATTTTCTGATAATAATTCGGCTTGTTTATTTTCAGCTGCTTTAAGAATGTTGGTATTGTATGCTCCAGCTAAACCTCTGTCTGAAGTAACAACAATAATTACAGCTTTATTACTCTTATTTTCATCTGTGTCTTTATCTAAACCACCTTTGCCCACTAAATCAGCAACAATTTGGTTTAAAACATTTACATAAGAGTTTGAAGACTCCATTCTTTGTTGAGCTTTAACAATCCTAGAAGATGCAATCAATTCCATTGCACGAGTAATCTTCTTAGTAGACTTAACACTCTTAATTCTTCTATTTATTATCCTAAGCTCAGCGCTTGCCATAGTCTTTAGCTTTCTTCCTCTGTTGTAGCTTCTTCTTCAACTGTTACAATTGTTTTCACAAATGCAGTAACAGCGTTTTTCAATTCTTCTTCTGGTAAATCTCCTGTATCTCTTATAGTTTCAAGTATTTCAGGATGCCTTGTGTTGATATACTCATGAAGGCCTTCTTCAGCTGATACCATATCATCCTCAGGTACCTTATCTAAGTAGCCTTCTGTTACNGCAAAGAGTGTTACAACCTGATATTCAACTGATACTGGTTGATACTGTGGNTGCTTTAATAGCTCCACTACCCTTCTACCTCTATCAAGCTGTGCTTGNGAAGCAGCATCNAGATCAGAACCGAATTCAGCAAATGCTTCTAACTCTCTAAACTGTGCCAAGTTAATTCTTAAAGGTCCTGCAACTTTCTTCATAGCCTTAATCTGTGCGGCACCACCTACACGAGATACTGACGTACCCGGGTTAACGGCTGGTCTAATTCCTGAGTAAAACAATTCACTCTCAAGATAAATTTGACCATCAGTAATTGANATAACATTTGTAGGAATAAAAGCTGAAACGTCACCAGCTTTAGTCTCAATAATTGGTAGNCCTGTTAAAGATCCTCCTCCAAGTTCATCGGAAACTTTTGCACAACGCTCTAATAGCCTTGAGTGAAGATAAAATACATCTCCAGGATACGCTTCTCGACCTGGTGGCCTTCTNAGAAGTAATGATATCTGCCTATAAGCNTCTGCTTGTTTAGANAAGTCATCAAAAATAATTAANCCATGCTCACCGTTATACATCCAGTGCTGNCCAATAGCTGAACCAGCATANGGAGCATACATTTGAAGAGCTGCTGCTGCNGATGCTGGAGCATTCACNACAACTGTTTTNTCCATTACTCCATTTTCTTCAAGCTTTTCTATAACTTCTGCAACGGTTGATGATTTTTGACCAATAGCTACATAAATACATTTAACATCAGTATCTTTTTGATTAATGATTGTATCAATTGCAACNGCAGTCTTTCCAATCTGNCTATCACCAATAATCAACTCTCTTTGACCACGACCNATAGGAATCATAGAGTCGATAGCTTTAATNCCTGTTTGAAGTGGNTCTGATACTGGTTGTCTCTCNACNACTGTTGGAGCTTGGATCTCNANTCTTCTTGATTCAGTAAATTCNATTGGGCCTTTCCCGTCGAGTGGGTTTCCGAGTGGGTCAATGACTCTTCCTAAAAATCCATCACCAACACCAATTGATAATACTTTTCCAGTCTGTTTAACAGGCATTCCTTCTTCAACACCTGAGGCATCTCCCATAAGCACAACACCGATAGATTCTTCTTCAAGGTTCAGTGCAACNCCAATTAAACCACCAGGGAATTCCAATAATTCTGAAGCCATNACATTTTCAAGACCTTTTACTCTTGCAACACCATCAGCAATAGTTGCAACGTGTCCTACAACGTCATCTTTTANTTCTTTCTCCCAGCCTTTAAGACTGTCTTTCAATGATTTCGAAATNTCTTTAGGATCTAATGTTAAATCACTCANTCTTACCTACCTTCTAAAACAGATTTTACTTCTTGGAGTCTTGAAGAAACCAAGCCATCAAAAGTTCGCTCTCCCACGCTAACGCTGAGACCACCTATGACTGACTCATCAACCTCAAGTTGTAACTCCACTTTTCTTCCAAACTTCTTTTTCAAAACTCGCTTAATNCTATTTTGNGTCTTATCATCTAACTCAATAGCAGACACAACTTTTGCTAATGAGGCTCCTCTTTTCTCAGCAAAATACTCTGAGACAAAGGATGAAATTTCAACTAAATTATCACCGTAGCCTTGAGANATTGTTAAGGAGATTAAATCTAANGTCATAGAATCAACCCTTTTTCCTAGTAAATTGCTCATGGCTTCTATCTTTTTCTCTGCTGGTACGCCAAAATTTCTAAATACATCTAAAGCTTCTTTATGATCAGCAATAGCATTGAAAACCTGGAGGATTTCGCTTTCAACTCTATCTGAATTTTCAGATGAACCTATTATTTCAACTAACCCTTTTGAAAAAGATTTGGTGCTCATTTACTTATCTGACCCCATTTCTTTAATAAACTCGTCTATCAATTTTTCTTGATCTTTTTTAGACATTGAAGATGCTACTTTTTCTGAAATTTCTAATGATAAATCAGCAACTTCAGACTTAATTTCACTTGATATTCTGTCTCTTTCTNCCTCACTATCAGCTCGAGCTTTAGCAATTATTGCTTCTGCTTCCTCTTTAGCTTCATTTACGATGCCTTCTTTAAGCTTTTCAGCTGTAGCTTTACCTTCATCAATTATTTTTCTAACTTCTTCATCTGCATTAGATACAAGTTTTTGATAATCTTCTCTTGTTTTTTGAGCTTCATATTTTTCGTTTTTGGCTTTTGAAATCTGTCCTTCAATAGCTTCTGCNCTAGCGCTTAATGTTTCATCAAGAGTTGGCAGTGCCCACTTCCAAACAAAGAAAAATACAATAGCAAAAGCAAATACACCTGCAACAAGTTCAGATGTTGCTGGTAAAAGTAGCTCTAAACCTGAAGAGCTCTCTTCAGCTTCTGCTAGAAAAGTTTCTAAATTTATATTCATTCCTTACTCCTATACCAAAAAGAATAAGACGAAACCAATTAGTGCTAATGCTTCAGTGAAAGCAATTCCTAAGAACATAGTTGTTCTTACCATACCTGCTGCTTCAGGTTGTCTTGCCATCGCTTGAACTGCATTACCAACAATAATTCCGATTCCTACACCTGGCCCTATTGCCGCTGCACCGTAACCTATAAGGGCGTAACCCTTAACGACCACCTCTGCTGCTAGTTCCTCCATTTTTATCCTCCTGTTTTCTTTTAATGCTCCGGATGCAACGATGTCTGTATGTACACCGCTGACAAGAGCGTAAAAATATATGCTTGTAAAATTGATACAACTATTTCAAAACCATAGATTGCTAATCCGAATACATACCATGCAACACCTATCGGGATCTTTCCTGGTACTGGCCATACGCCATTTTGGTAAATAAAGAAATAACCTGAAACAAGTAGCAAGCTCAACATTAAGTGCCCTGCTACTAAGTTTGCAAATAATCGAACGGCTAAACTTACAGGTCTTACAATTAATGTAGATGCAAATTCAATAAGCCCAACGAGAGGCTTTAAGGCAACAGGAAGTCCTGGTGGCCACATAAGGTGAGTAAAGTACTCTTTTCCTTGTTTCTTAATTCCAGCTACTAGAAAGAGAACGTAAGTTATTAATGAAAGTAATAGTGGAATTGCAATTCTAGATGTAATTGGAAAATTGATTAATGGGGCTACTTCGAAAAGATTGCCTACCAGGATAAACATAAATATTGATAAAAGATAAGGGACATAAGCCTCTCCACCTTTACCTATTACGCTCATTGCAATATCTTCTCTAATCAAAGTAACTAAAGATTCGACAACTGATTGTATTTTTGAAGGAACGACTGATTTCTTTCTAAGTCCAGCGAATAAAAATATAACGACAAGAAAAGCAGCGAATAAAATTAAGAAGTGTGTTCTACTAATACCAGTTTCGCCAATGTAGAAAATTGGTTTAAATACAAATAACTCATTTACATTTGAAGGAGTGCAAACTATTCCCCCTTCTATGTCACATGACTCAGCTGCAACAATCATTCAGTTTCAATCCAATCTAAATCTCTGTCTTTTTTTAGTAATGTAAATGATTCTATAGCCAACATACCTATGAATAGAATAATTACACTTATCGGTAAGATTACCAAATCCATAGGATATGCAACCCTAAATGCCAATAAAATTAGGATTGTCATGCCAATTCTTAAAAAGAAACCAAATAATGCTGAAACATAAAATAAATTTATTGAAATTGAAGCAGCATATGATTGCATGTACGCATTAAGCAGAAAAGCAAAGGTAACTGTGAAAGAAGCTATTAATGAGGTCACAAATGCTTCCTCAGACCTTATTAATGAAAAAATCAATACACCTAGATATAGTGGAATAGACCTTCTAATCATTCTTTTTACTAAAACAACTTCAACTTTCATCAGATAACTTTCTTGAATAGATCCATAATTTGTAATAACCACTAAAACAGCCAAGGATTATTCCACCAATTACTCCGTAAGGGTTTATATCAAAAAAATACTCAATTAATAAACCTATTAACATCCCACTAATTATGGAAGCACCAAAAGAAGTGGTTAATACCCAGCCAGAAGCATTATCTTTTACAGCGTTATTATTTTTATTTAAATAGCCTTTATCTTCACTATTCATATGGTTGGAATGCTTTTGCAAGGTTTCTTATTTCCTCTTCTAATTCCTGCCTTCTATCTTCATTATCTCTATTTTTTAAAGCTTCAGAAATTAAATATCCCACCTTAGTTGATTCTTCTTCTTTCATTCCACATGTTGTTATTGCGGGAGTCCCCATTCTGATACCTGAAGTAATAAAAGGAGATCTTTCATCAAAAGGTATTGCATTTCTATTTAATGTTATGCCCATATCATTCAATAAAATTCCAGCCTCTTTACCAGTTAGCTCATCATCAACACTTCCTGTATCGACTAAAACTATGTGATTTGAAGTTCCACCACTTACAACCCTTAACCCTTCTGCTTTAAATGATTCAGCTAAAGCATGGGCGTTGTCTAATATTTGTTGTGCATAAGATTTGTATTCATCTGACATAGCCTCTTTAAAGCAAACAGCTTTTGCAGCTATCTGATTATTAATTGCACCACCCTGTGCCCCAGGAAAAATATTTTGATCTATGCCTTTAGCAAATTCTTCTTTAGATAATATCAACCCACCCCTCGGACCCCTTAGGGCTTTATGAGTAGTAGCCGTTATTACATCGGCATATGGAACAGGGTTTTCAACTACTTTACCTGCGACAAGTCCAATGAAATGAGCTGCATCAACCATAAAATAAGCACCTATAGAATCTGCAATTTCTCTGAATCCTTTAAAATCCAAATCTTGAGAATAAGAGGAGTATCCGGCAATAAGTAATTTTGGTTTTGTTTTGGAAGCTAATTCTGCAACTTCTTCCATGTTGATTAATTCTGTTTCTCTATCTAATCCATAACCAACAAAGTTGTATGTTCTTCCAGAGAAATTAACAGGAGAACCATGAGTTAAATGTCCACCCTGGTCTAATGACATACCCATAACGGTATCCCCTGGTTCTAAAAGATTTAAATAAACTGCCATATTTGCTGATGAACCTGAGTGAGGTTGTACATTAGCATGATCGGCTTCAAATAATTCACAGGCTCTATCTATAGCAAGCTGTTCAATCTCATCAACAGTTTCACAACCTTCGTAGTATCTTCTGCCTGGGAATCCCTCTGAATATTTATTAGTAAGTATTGAACCTGAAGCCTCCATTACTGCTTGTGATGCAAAGTTTTCAGAAGCAATTAAATGTATATGTGAATTCTGTCTTTCAAGATCTGTTTTAATTAAGCCCGCTATTTCTTCATCAGCAGATAATAAATTGTCTCTGGAAGCACCTTTATTACTCATATATATACTTTAACAGTAACTTGGAGGCCACTTAAGTGGACCTTCCCTTAATATTTCCCCACCTGGTTCTCTTAAATCAACAACTGTAGAACCATTTCCATGAACTGCTTCGCCTTCTATATAGTGCTCTATACTTTCTTTAAAAATCTCTTCTGCTTCATGATGGTTCTTTGCTTCTTTTTGACCTGTTAAATTAGCACTTGTAACAGCTAAAGGCCCTGTCATATTTAGCAATTCAACCGCTAACTCATTATCAGGAACTCGTAAGCCTATAGTATTAGGAGACTTTGTCCCAACACCATCAACAAAGTTTTCATTTGTCTCAACGACTACAGTTAATGGGCCTGGCCAATATAAGTCAACCACTTCTGGAATCTCTGAAATTATATCTAATTTATGAATTGAGCTGTATGAAGGAAGCAATAAGGAAACTGGCTTGTTATCATCTCTTTCTTTTATAGTAAACAAGTTTTTAACAGCTTCTTCAGAATAAGGATCCACTCCAATC
>PBPX01000014.1 GCA_002724835.1 Actinomycetota bacterium
TGTTGGTCTTTTATTTAAAGTTGCTGCTGCTCCATTTCAATCATGGGCTCCAGATGTTTATCAAGGATCTCCAACTGGATATGTTGGGTATATGGCATCAGTTGCAAAGGTTGCATCTTTTCTTGTAATAGCAAGGCTATGTATAGTTTCTCTACGAGCTGTTATGGAGAATTTTGAATTGTTCTTCTTAGCTGTAATAATAATTTCAATTTTTGTTGGTTCATTCTTTGCAACCGTTCAATCGGATATGAAAAGATTGATTGCTTATAGTGGTGTTATTCAGTCAGGATTTATACTTTCTGGAATTGTTTCAGGTGTGAACGGCACAAGTGCTTCGTTGTTTTATATCACCGCATACACAATTCAATTAATTGGAATATTTACTATATTTACCATAATTAGTGGAAAACTTTCATCAGATTTTTCAATTGAGAATTTATCAGGACTCTTTGTTGAAAACAAGTTCTTAACAATTTGTTTTAGTATTTTTATGCTTGGTTTNGCAGGNATNCCTTTNACAAGCGGTTTTATTTCAAAATTTATTTTGATAACAAACCTCTGGTCTTATGAGAGCTATGTATTAGTTGTAATATTAATGCTTTCAACTGTCGCAGGATTTTATTTCTACTTAAGGCCAATATGGGTTGCTGCTATTGATAAACCCGAAACACCAGTGGAACGAATTACCTTAAAGAGGTCACAAATTTTATCATTAAGTGTTCTTTCATTTGCGACTATTTTCTTTGGTTTACTTCCAAACTCTTTAATCAACATTTCACGTTGGGTAATACAAAACTATTTATAATGATTTCAAAAATAATACCCCCTCCGGTTTTAGAGCACCAAGGTGGTTGGGATGAAATACTTTGGTTTTTAGTACCAGCTCTTCTTTTAACTTGGCTTAGAAATAAGCAAAATAAAGAGAATTCAAACGATTAATTATCACATTATAAATAAAGATATATAATTAATTTTGTGATAGAAGTAAAAAACTTAACCATGAAATACAAAAATGGTAAAGGTGTTTCTGATATAACCATTTCAGTAGATAATGGAGAAGTCAAAGGCTTGCTTGGCCCAAATGGTGCTGGAAAATCAACAACAATGAGAAGTCTCATGGGATTTTTAAACCCTTCTGAGGGCTCTCTCTCAGTTGAGGGAATAAATACAATTGAAAATCCAGTTGAAGCAAAGAAAATTATAGGATACTTACCAGGTGATCCTCAACTTCCTCAAAATTTAAATTCTAAATCTTTATTTAAGCTGGGTGCTGATATGAGAGGAAAATCTATTGATTATGCAATGGAGCTAGCAGAAAAGTTTGAACTAGAAGTTGATCAAACAATCAAAGAGCTATCTAAAGGAAATAGACAAAAAACTGCATTAATCCTTTCAGTGTTGCATAAGCCAAAGGCTTTAATTCTAGATGAGCCTACTTCTGGACTAGATCCATTTCATCAAAGGACTTTTTTTGAAATTATTAAAGAATTTTCAAATGATGGAGCGTCAATACTTCTATCTTCACATATAATTTCTGAAGTTGAAAAAGTTGCTGATTCAATGGCTGTCTTAAGAAATGGTTCAAAGGTATATGATGAAACTTATGAAACATTTTTAAATAAAGCAAAAGAAAAAGGTCAAGACTTAGAAGATGCCTTTTTCGAATTTTATGACAGAAGAGAGGAATAATGTTTAATTATTTTAAATATATGATCACAGTCCCAAGAAAATTTATTCTTAATTGGACTATAGCTCCAGCAATTTATTTGCTCATACTCCCTTTAGCTTTTGCTAACTCAAGTGTAGAAAGTTTGCTAATTGATACTCAAAGAGAAGCATTTAGAGGAATGTCTGAAAATGATTTAATGATGAACTTATTGGGAATATCTGACTGGGATAATGTTTTTACATTGGAAGGGATGATAACGACTTATATGTTAGTTCCATTTGTTCCGATTTTAGTTGGAATAGCTACAATCGTTCTTTTAAACAAATTGGGTTCTAAAGCTGAGGAAGATGGGACTTTTGAATTTGTTGCTTCTCTTCCAATGACAAGAACGACTGTATATTTAGCACAATCAATAATGGCAGTTGTATTTGGTCTATTTATTACTTTCGCATGGATGAATATTATGTTTATTCCTATAGCTACTATGGAGCTAAGTCAAACACTCGATTATGCGCCTTTAATGAAAGCCACATTACAATCAGCTTTAGCTGGTGTCAGCTTTGGTGCTCTAGGGTTTGCTCTTGGAGCATTTACAGGTAAATCTTCATTTGCTTGGGGGTTTGGGGCTGGATTAATGGCAATTGAATACCTAATAAATTCATTGTCTGGTACTAATGACTTCTTTTTATGGATAGATGACAATGTTTCATCTTTCGGTGCATACGGCAATCCTTATAGAGATGGGTTAATAGGAGAGGATTTAATACTTGTTATTGGAAAGATTCTTATATTCTTGGTCATCGGATTTATTGGATTTAGAAATAGATCTTTAAATCTTAGATAAATTAATTTCATACAAACCATTAATTGACTTACAATTGAGTTATGCCTGTTTATTCAAGAACAATTACAGTTAAAGAAGATATAGAGTCCGCTTTTACATTCACTGCTGATTTTAGAAATCTAGATAAATGGAATGAGGGAGATGAGGCAGAACTCATAACAAAAGAGCCTATAAGAGAGGGTTCTGTTTTTAAAGTCAAAACACATTTTAACAATAGAGAATTGGAATTAGATTATGAAATTATTGAGTGGGGGGCACCATTAAGAGCTTCTCTCAAAACAGATTCAAGAAATTTTGAAATAGTTGACACAATCTTTTTATCAGCAAACGCAAAAGGTACTGAGCTCACTTACTCAGTGGATATTAGATATAAAGGTATATTTATTTTGATAGGATTATTTTTTGGGCCTATGTTCAATAAATTACTTGATACCAATATAAAAAACCTTGAGGAAATTCTTGGTCCGGTCTAGATTTTGTTCTTTATTATTAATTTTTCTGTTTGTAATCAATTGTCAAACGGGCGGTAGTTCGTATATGAGTCCAGAATTTAATCAATTTCCATCTATCCAAGGCAACAACTTAAATAAAGAAAAAAAAGTTGTACCAGATGATTTTGTTGATAAAAATTTAATAGTTATTGTTGCATTCCAACAATGGCATCAGGCATTGGTTGACGAATCAATTAATCTTTTAGAAAACAATGGCTTAGGCTCAACACACAACATTATTGAAGTACCAACAATAAGAAAAACTTCCAAACTTAACGAAATTTATTTAGATGGCATTATGCGTGCTGGAATAAGAGATAACCGAATTAGAAATAGAACAATTACCGCATATTTAGATAAAGAGCAGTTTCGAAAAGATTTAAATATTCCTGATGAGGAAACTATTTATTGGTTTTTAGTTCAAAAAGATACAAATAATATACTCGAAAGAGGGTACGGAGTTATTTCGAATAAAGAGTTAGAGCTAATTAAATCTTATTAGATATAGCTTGTAGCCAAATATACAACCACAAGTGCGATTATTAACATCACACCATTCAACATTCCTCTAATAGCTGCACTTAATTTATTTCCAAGGAAGCTGTGTAAAGCAATTATGCCAGCAGCTACGGAAAGAAATATTAATTCGTTCATCCAATTAGAAGAGGAATCAGTAGTAAGTTGAATTAAACTATTTGTAACAAAAGCTACCCAGAAAGAACCCCAAGATATCTTAGTAAATGATCCACGAAGAGTATTAGTTGTATTTTTTGTTGGGTCAATTTTATACAACTTTGGTGCAAAAACTGCCCATGTAACCATTGAGCCAAGCCAAATACACAAACTTACCATGTGAACAAATGTTAAAATATTTTCCATATTTCTATGATACAAAAGAATAAAGATAAGAATAATTGAGTAATATAAAAATATGGCAAAACTTTATTTTTACTATGCAGCGATGAATGCTGGAAAAAGTACAAACTTACTTCAATCAGCTTATAACTATNAAGAAAGGGAAATGCGTTCTTTAATATTTACACCAAAACTAGATGACAGATTTGGTGAGGGGAAAATTACCTCAAGAATAGGACTTGAGAGAGATGTTGAAAAGTTTGTTGGAGAAGATGATTTATATGTTTGGACTGCACATGAACATCAAAGAGAGCCTGTTGCTTGTGTATTAGTTGATGAAGCACAGTTTTTAACTCCAAAACAGGTACTTCAACTTAGTTTGGTAGTAGACAAATTAAAAATACCTGTGCTCTGCTATGGATTAAGAACAGATTTCAGAGGAGAGCCATTTCCTGGTAGTGCTTATTTACTAGGTTGGGCTGATGAATTAGTTGAATTAAAAACAATTTGTAAGTCTGGGAAGAAAGCAACATTTAATGCTCGACTGGATGAAAATGGAAACAGAGTTACTGAAGGTGATCAGATTTCGATTGGGTTAAATTATGAAGCTCAAGCAAGGGATGTCTTCGAATTAGATAAAGTTTCTCCTATTGACTATCAGATTCCAGAAGCGAATTAGTTATTTGTTTCCAAAGGTGGTTCAGGCCTTGTTGCAAGCCAAGTACAAAGACCTACTCCAAAAGCTCCAAAAATTAAATCACCAACCAATGAGAACACAAAATAAATTGTTAATGCAAATGTCGGGATAATCATACTAATAGCAAGTTTCTTTGCCCTTCTTGACAGCCCTTTATATGTTTTCCAATTCAAAATTATTGGACCAAAAATTCGATGATTTTCTAGCCAAATTGTAAACCTCTCAGAACATTTAGAGAATGCCCACGCTGCGATCAATATAAAAACTGTTGTTGGTAAACCAGGCACTACAATGCCAACATATCCTAAAGACAAGGAAAGAACTCCAATAGTAAAGAAGAAGNGCTTATGAAATGATAGAAATACTTTAGGAAAAAACCTATAAAAGATTAATAATAAAAATATCCCACCACCAATGTAAGAAAAGACCATAGCAGGAATTTGCTCTAGAAAACTACTCATGCAACATAAACTCTCTGTGCAATAAACTTATCGATTCCAAAATAATCATCTTTATTTACGCTAATAGTTATTGAGAAATCTCCCGAATCAGCAACAGTAATTTTATTGCCAGGAACCATGTTGTGATTTTGTAAAAAACTTATTGTTGCACTGTCACGTTTTAGCTCTTCTGTTATTTTTTCAATCGAATATGTATTTTTTGGATCGACATCTAAAATAGGCATCATATCCTTTTCTTTATAATTTGAATAGGGGATCGGATTTCCAAATGGTCCTGTTGTAGGATTACCCAAAATTTCTAACATTGCTTTTTCTGTTGTAGGGCTTAAAATATTTTCCCACCTTGATGATTCTTTATATACATCTTCCCATGGTAGATTTAATACTTCTGATAAGAACCTCTCGGTGATCCTATGTCTCCTTGTAATTATTTTTGCTAAACATAAACCAGCTTCGGTTAACTCTAAGTCTTCACCAAACTCGACCAAACCACTGTTTTGCATCCTTCCAATTACTTGTGATACGTTTGCTCTACTTGATCCAAGCCAATCAGCTACTCTTGTTTTCTTTAACTCTAATTCAGCTTCTTTCAAGTGAAATATTGCTTCTGCATGTGAGAAAAAAGATACAGGAAAATTTTCAATTAACTCTTGGCCGTCTCCTTCATGTGCTAAAAGATTTTTTGAATTATCCATATCTATTAATATGTTAACACGTATTAACAATTGATGAGAAATTAAGAAGTTGGTTATATTTAAAAAACAGGACAGCCTACAAGTGCTGTCAATGCAATAAAAGCAACCCAAACAAAAGGTTCAAATTTTCTAATTATTTTTGGATCTTTATTTGCTTTTTTAATATTTATTTCCATTTCTTTTATTNTAATCATCGTTTAAAATAAGGATATGGCATGTCCATTTGCATATATACTTGTAGCCTTTATGTGGGTTGTCCGAACTGGCGGAAAAATATTTCCACGCGCGTTATTTAAGATAAGTAAATAAAACTTTTACTTAGTTCCATTTTCAAGAACAAGAGATTCTAGTAAATTTATAGTGCCTTCTGAGTCATTCAAGCAAGGAATATAAATTGATAGAAAAAAAATTAATAAAATAATTACTATTAACTTATTATGTTAACTACTATTAACAAGTTAGATAATAGACAAAAAAAGGTTATAAAAAAAAATGAATAAGAAATCAATCGCATTGATCTCTGTACTTCTGATTTTATTTGCTGCTTGTTCTGGTGAAGCCGGGCCGCAAGGTGAGGTTGGAGCACAGGGAGAGCAAGGACCTGCAGGTGAAGTAACTGATGCACAAGTTGCAGCAGCAGTCGAAGCTGNTTTAGCTGAAGAAGAGGCTGAAGTAGGAGGGTCCCTTGTTATTTATAGTGGTAGAAAAGAAAGCTTAGTTGCTGATGTGATTGCAGCATTTGCTGCTGAAACTGGAGTAGAAGTTGAAGTAAGATATGCAAAAAGTGCAGCTCTTGCAGGAACTTTAGCTCTTGAAGGTGCAATCAGCCCGGCTGATGTTTTCTTGTCACAGGATCCAGTAAGTCTTGGAATAGTTGCTAAAGATGGTTTATTTGATGTATTACCTGAAGATATATTAGACAATGTTCCAGCTTGGGCAGTTGACCAAAGAGGTTATTGGGTTGGTACATCTGGAAGGTCAAGATCCTTAGTTGTTGACACTAGAGATGTAACAGATGCAGAACTCCCAGGAACTATTTATGGCTTAAATGATGAAAAATTCCGAGGAAGACTAGGACTTGCTCCAAGCAACTCTTCATTCATTGCTATGGTCTCTTGTATGATCGAGCAAGACGGTGAAGAAAAAGTTGCCGAATGGCTAAATGCCATTAATGGTCTTGGGTACACAGAGTATCCTAAAAACTCTCCTCAAGTAGCTGCTGCAGCTGCTGGCGAGCTAGACATTGGAATGATTAACCATTATTACACACTAAGAACATTGGCAGAAGCTGGAGATACACCAATTAAAAATGTATATCTAGATGGTGGTTGCGGTGCAATGGTTATGCCAGCTGGAGCTGGAGTTTTATCTTCTAGCCAAAATAAACCAGCTGCTTTAGCATTTATTGAATACTTGCATTCAACAAGCGCACAAGAACATTTTACAAATACTGTTTATGAGTTCCCTCTCGTGGCAGGTATTACACCAAATGAACTTTTGCCAGACATTGATAGTTTAAATTCGCCATCGGATTTGAATTGGTCTGCACTAGCACTATGGCAAGAAAAAGCTGTTGAGCTAATTGCTGGAGCAGGTTTTTAGAGAGTTATTAATTTATCTCAAAACCGAACATAAAAATCTGACTAGAGAAATCTAGTCAGATTTTTTTCTTTAAATAACTATTATTTCAATATATCCTTAGATATGTGAAGACTCCAAAAGCCTTAGCCTCTATTAATTTACTTATCCTTTCCATTTTTTTAATGCCTGTCTTTTATATGGTTTGGAGATTCCTTACCTTTACAAGGTCTTTTGAAAGCTTTTTTGAGTCATGGAATGTATATGGTTTACTATTCAATACAATTTCAATGTTTTTTGCAGTTGTTCTATCAAGCGTATCTTTAGGTTTATTAATATCAATAATTTTGATAAGGTTTAAAATCTCTGGTTCAAAAATATTATTTACACTTTGTACCTTACCTTTAGTTATTCCATCATATATAGGAGCTCTCACATATATTTCAGCTTTTTCTCCAAAAGGTTTATTCGTTCAACTTTTTTCATTTACAGGTCTTAGTGAGATAAATGGAATGGAGGGCTTTATTGGAAGTTGGATTGTTTTAACTTTATTTACATACCCTTATGTTCTATTGATTTGTAGTAGCGCACTTAGAAACCTCGACTCAACTGTTGAAGAAGCTGCAAGGTCGCTAGGAGTAAAAAGATTTCGAATCTATACAAGTGTTGTTATCCCAAGATTAAAGAAACCAATAATATATTCCGGTCTCTTAGTTGGATTATATGTAATCTCAGATTTTGGTGCCGTTTCTTTAATGAGATACTCAACAGTCACTAAGGCTATTTATACATATTATGAATTTAGTCTTTTGGGGGACCCAATAATTTTTTATTCAGGCTTATTAATTTTCTTAGCTTTAATAATTAGTTTTATACAGAGGGGTTCTGACGTTGCAAGGTCAGCTAAAGTTTCCGGAACTCCTAGAATTCCTGCAAAGGTTGAATTAAGCTCAAGAAGCAAATTGTTAGTTTACTTATTTTTCACCATAGTGATTTTTTTTGGTTTGATGTTGCCAGTATCAGTTTTAAGTTATTGGTTAATTAGAGGATTGTCGTTAGGTAATGATGTTAGAGCAGTATTNGGAGGAGTGGTTGGTTCTTTTTCTGCTTCGATTATTACATCAATTCTTGCAATAATAATTTCAATGCCNATTGTGATTATGGTTTCTCAATATAGATCTAAATTTGGTGATTTTATTGAAAAAATAATTCTTGCATTATATGGTTTGCCACATCTTGCAGTAGGTGTCTCCATATTATTTATAACAGTAAAAATTTTTCCATCTATATATCAAAGTTTTTTTGCACTTGTAATTTCATACCTAATTGTTTTTTTACCACAAGCTGTTGGAGGCGGGCAAGCTTCCATGGAGCAAGTCAAAACATCGTATATTGATGCGAGCTCAAGCCTTGGAAAGTCAAAGATTGAAACNTTCCAAAAGATTACCTTCCCACTCATCTANAGAGGTCTTTTTGCAGGTGGTGCCTTAGTCTTTCTATCAACAATGAAAGAATTACCACAAACACTATTACTTAGACCCACAGGNTTTAATACAATGGCTGTTGACGTTTGGTCATTTGCATCAGAAGGATTATTCACTCAGGCAGCATTTTCTGCGTTTATTTTGTTGGCAATAAGTGCGATTCCTACTTATATATTAAGTACAAGGAATTTAAGTGGTTAATTATGGTATTTGATAATTTAATTGTTAGAGCAAGGTCTTTAGAAAAATCATATGGCAACGAACAAGTTCTAAGCGATTTTAATTTGGATGTTTGGAAAGGTTCAATATTTGGAATATTAGGAGTTTCCGGATCGGGAAAAACAACAGCACTTAGACTTTTAGCTGGTTTTGAAAACCCTGATTCAGGAATTATTGAGATGTATGACAAAATAGTCTACGACGAAGAAACAAACATACCTCCTGAAGATAGAAATATAGGCATGGTTTTTCAAGACTATGCTTTATTTCCACACTTAAATGTTGAAAAAAATATAGCATTTGGATTATCAAGTAAAGAAATAAATAAAGGTCGCTTAGAAGATGTTTTAGAAATGTGTAATCTAAAAAAATATAGAAATAAATTTCCTCAGGACATTTCTGGGGGACAACAACAGAGAGTAGCTCTAGCAAGAGCTTTAGCCCCCAACCCAGATGTTGTACTTTTGGATGAACCTTTTACAAGTTTAGATGCTCACATGGCAAGAGAACTTAGAGATGAAGTAGTTTCACTTTTAAGAGAAACAGAGACTACAGCAATTATTGTTACCCATGATCAAGAAGAGGCACTGTCTGTTTGCGATATTGTTAGCGTCCTTGAAGATGGNAAAGTCATGCAAAGCGCTACACCTCAAGAGATATATTTGAATCCAGTAAGTCAAAATGTTGCNAACTCTGTAGGAGANCCAAACATTCTTAAAGGTTTTTCAAAAAATGGAAGAGTAGAGACAGCTTTGGGAACATTTGTATCTGCTTATGATGGTGCATTAGATGTTTCTATTAGACCAGAATGTATTGAACTAACTCTTGATTCCAAAGGCGCTTATGTGGTGAAAGAATGCATTTTCTATGGACATGATCAGGTTGTTTCTTTTGAAAATAGTGCTGGCCAAATATTTAGATCGAGATCCTTACCTTCTACAATTTTTGAAAGTGGAGACAAAATCTCTATAGAAATTTCCGAAGTTACAACTTTTCCTTCAAATACTTGATTTAATTTTTGATACTTTTCCAGCAATAGCCTGTAATTTTATTTCTATTTCTGATAGATTTCCTGATGCCCTTGTAGTTGAGTTCTCTGCAATGTGTTCCCGAGCTGTTGCAAGTGATTTCACTAGTGTTTCTAACTCATTAATNAGAATTTCTATTTCAGAATAAATATCTTGCTTATCCATAAATTAAATAAATCTTTCTAATTAAACATTAATATATATATGTAAAGGAGAATGATTAAATGACAGAAAAAATAGCGAAACTTAGAAGATTTAATATAATCATGGGCTTTCTTCACTTAGTTCAAGGAAGCACATTATTTTGGTTGGGAACAGTAGTCAATACTGATTTTGTAGTTCCAATAACTCTTACTCAATTAGGGGCAGAAGGAAACCCTGGAGATCCTTCTAGTTTTGCGTTAGTTCCACAACTTGAAGTTTGGAGAGAGATTTCAAATTTCGGTCCGGCCGTAGCAACTTTCTTACTAGCTTCTGCAGTTGCACATTTTTTAATTTCCGGTCCCTTTTATTCCCAGTATCAAGAAGATTTACAAAAAGGAATGAATAAAGTCAGATGGGTAGAGTATTCAATTAGTGCATCAGTGATGCTTGTATTGATAGCTTTATTGGTTGGCATTTATGACATTTGGGCTTTAGTAGGAACATTTTTTATGTGTGCAGCAATGTGTTGGTTTGGATGGATGATGGAAGTTCACAACCAATACACTGATAAAGTTGATTGGACTAGCTACATTATGGGAACAATTGTAGGCATTGCTCCGTGGATATTTATATTTATCAACCTTATTGGCGACGGTGTATCTACCGACACAAACCCACAAGGTGTGCCACAATTTGTTGTTTGGATTTTTATAAGTATTTTCTTATTTTTTAATACCTTTTCCCTTAATATGATTTTGCAGTATAAAGGTGTNGGCAAGTGGAAGGACTACTTATACGGTGAGAGAACTTATATATGGTTAAGTCTTCTATCTAAAACTGCTTTAGCTTGGCAAGTATTTTTCGGAACTTATCAACCGAATTAAATTATTTAATTTTTTTACCAAAAATAATTACGAGAATAATTATTATTAGTAATCCTATATACGATAAAGCCATTACTTATTGGTTTTAAATCTTCTATATCCAATTATTAAAATACCTAGAGGTACTAAAACAATTGATAATGAAATTGTAATTCCGACCAACCCTTCTATCCAACCAAGAGCTCTTTGAACATAATAATTCCATGAGAATAAAGATATTCCAGATCCTTCTCTTATTTCAAGACTTAAGGTTGAGTAGGAAACAGATGTTTCATAATAATTTTTTTGATCTTCAAGAATTTCAATATCTTGATTAATGTATCTTAATTGTGATTGAACTTCTAATTTTTCGGATGTAGTTTTTGCTTCAGCTTTAATTTCTTCTAAGTCTGCTTTTTCATTAAGCAATGAATTTAATCTTGAATCAATATTTAATACATAGGTTGTAACATCATTAGCATTTATGTTTATATTTGAAAATTTTGATACTTCCTCTACCTCAATTAAAAATTTATCAAAGCTTTCTGCCGGAATACTTGAAGTTAAGTTATAACTTTTTAAACCTTGATAATTTGTTGAAAGATAGGTATTAGTTATATATCCTTCATACTTATCAATTAGATTTTTGAATTCATTCACTTTCTTATTAAAGTCCCCNCTACTTACATCTACTGAGCCATANGCTGTTTTTACAATATAATCTCCTTGAGATAAACTTTCTGATCGAGACGTACTCATTTCTTCTGCCATATCNCCATAAAAGGGCTCTGGAGANCCAATGCCAANTTCTGTTGATGAATCTACATTGCAAGATAATAGGAAAAGAAAAAGGAGAAGAGTTAATTTTTTATTCATCTTTGATATTATATATTCTTAACAATTTGAAAATTCAATTAGAGGAATTTTCATTTCCTCTTCAGTTAATCCGCCATGGTAACCTACAAGGTCTGCCTTTAGGTGTTTTGGGTAAATTATATTTCCTTTATCTACTAAAAAACAAAAGTCTGGAATAAGTCTATTCATATATTTTCTTTCGTTCTTTCCAAGAAATAACTCAAGCTCATCACTTGAAAGGAATTTTCCTGGAACATTTTCGAAAACTTTTTTTATTTCTTTTTCACTGCCATTTGCGTAAACTGCTCTTTGATCTCCAAATATTTCAACAGTATCTGGATATTCAAGATAGTATCTGTTTTCACTATCAACATTTAGTAATCCATGATCAGCTGTAATTATTGTGTAGGTTTTTCTTATGTTTGATTTATTTATAGTTTCAATAATATCTTCAAAGATATTTAATTCTTTTTGCCACTCTNTACTGCCTACACCAAATACATGAGCAGCAATATCAATTTTTGGGTAGTAAATAAAATTAAATCTATTTTCTAAGATAGAGGTATTTTTAACTAAATCAACAAGCTCATCTTCATCCTTGTAATTTATCTGGTTCGAGTCCCTATATATATATTTTGAAAGGGCACTATTTTCAAGATCTTTAGGCTGTATATTAT
This sequence comes from Actinomycetota bacterium, assembly GCA_002724835.1. Taxonomy (GTDB): domain Bacteria; phylum Actinomycetota; class Acidimicrobiia; order Actinomarinales; family Actinomarinaceae; genus Actinomarina. The sequence continues at coordinate 12,561 of PBPX01000014.1, forward strand.
TGGCGAATATATTTTTTTCCTTGAGNATTGTCCATATAGTTTTATTTTCTTGAAAAAAGCCATCTTCAAGCATTTTTTCATTTTCTTGACTCCAGTTAAGAGCATTTATTAAACCATACTTTTGTTTATCAAATTGAAAGTAACCAAGCATTCCAGTATTTATTGGCTCACTTACTAAATTCACTGTACTTAAAGCAACATTTGTAGAACTTGGAAATGTTGAATTAACATAACCTGCATTAAATTTATTAAAAAAGGAGTCTGTCTTTTCAATATTTTTACTTCCTAGCCCATCTGCGATTATGAAATTAATATTTTCTGCTTCATATATAGAGGAAGATAAAGGAATTTCTTTATTTTCGATGAAAAAATCATCATTTAATACAGCATTAAATATTTTTTTCGAAAGATCTAAGAGGTTTGGCTCATTAAGAATATTTTCATGTTTACCCATAGAAAAATCTTACAAATAATTTCACCGAACTCCTAAAAAAAACTAAACTTTTTTAAACATACTAAAATTACATATATGATTTCTTATTTTCAGGACTATATAACGGTTGGAGTTGTATTAAGCGTTGGCTTAGTGTTGATGACATTAGTCTTAAGCCTTTCAGCTGTTGTAAGACCCAATAATCCAACTAGTGAAAAATTAATTACTTATGAATCAGGCGTAGACCCTGTAGGAACTGGATGGAGCCAGACCTATATAAGGTATTATGTTTTTGGTCTCTTATTTGTAATTTTTGATGTTGAAGCAGTTTTTATTTTTCCTTGGGCAATAAATCTTGAGAAGCTTGGGTACTTTGGATTAATTGAAATGCTCATTTTTATTTTTATTTTGCTTATNGGTCTTATTTATGCGATTAGAAAGGATGTCTTAAAATGGGAGTAGTTGATAAATTTGGNTTGCCAAAACCAATCTCTGCAGTTTTTAACTGGGCAAGATCTTACTCTTTATGGTATTTTCAATTTGGATTAGCNTGTTGTGCAATTGAAGTTATGGCAGTAAGTGGACCTAGACATGATTTTATGAGATTGGGTGTNATTCCTTTGCCGGCATCTCCAAGACAAGCTGACCTAATGATAGTAGCTGGAACAGTTACAGATAAAATGGCTCCAGCAGTAAAAAGACTNTATGACCAAATGCCTGAACCTAAATATGTAATTTCTATGGGATCATGTTCAAATAGTGGAGGTCCGTATTGGGATTCGTATTCNGTTACGAAAGGTGTTGATCAATTAATTCCCGTTGATGTTTATGTTCCAGGTTGCCCTCCAAGACCGGAAGCTTTACAAGAAGGAATAATTTTACTCCAACAAAAAATTAANGGTGAAGACATAAAGGCTAAATGGAACGAGGAACAAATTGAACCAGTCTGATCCACAAAGTTTTATAGATTCTCTTTCTTCAAAATTTAATAATATAGTCAATGAGTTTGATACATTAAAAATTAANGTTGAGTCATCTCAGTGGACAGAAACAGTATCTATATTAAAAAATGATTTTGGTTTAACATATTTTTCATGGCTTAGCGCTATTGATTGGGAGAATGAAGTTTCAGTTGGAGACCCTCCTAAAGAACCAGTTAATCCACATTTTGAGATAATTTGTTGTCTATCAGAATCAATTGAAGGAAATTTAGTTTTAGTTTCTACAAAAATTGAAAAAGAAAATGCTTCGATNGATTCTCTTGTAAGTATATTTGCAGGATCGAATTGGCATGAAAGAGAAGCTTACGAAATGTTTGGAATTGATTTTGTGAATCATCCAAACCTCACAAAGATTTATTTACCAGATGGGTATGAAGGCAATCCAATGCTTAAATCATTTGAATTAATAAGTAGAGAAGTAAAGCCTTGGCCTGGAGAAGTAGATGTNGAAGGAATGCCAGAAGANGGAAAAAANGAAGAAGGGGAAAGCTAATTGGATACAACAATNGATCCTAATAACATGCCTCATGTTTCNGATGCTTCAGTTTCTGTAGAGATAGAAACNGAAGATATGACTCTAAATATNGGCCCACAGCATCCGTCAACTCACGGAGTTTTAAGGCTAGTAGCAAAAGTTGATGGAGAAAAAATTTCTAGTGTAGAACCTGTACTGGGATATATGCATCGTGGTTATGAAAAGTTAGCNGAGGTTAGAACATATCCNCAAATTACAACACTTGTTAATAGAATTGATTGGGTTTCAGGATTTGCAAATGANATTCCNTTTATTGCAGCTACTGAAAAATTAATGGAAATAGAAGTTCCTGAAAGAGCACAGCACATTCGTTTAATTTTGACGGANATGGCAAGAATTGCTTCACACTTTGTATTTAATGGTGCNTATGCTTTGGAAATAGGAGCTTTATCGCCAATGTTTTTAGCGATGGAAGATAGAGAAAGAGTCCTTGATTTAATTGAGTCTGTAACAGGTGGAAGNTTTCATCCAAACTTTAATCGAATTGGAGGAGTTAAACCAGCTGCAGGAGCAGGACCAACAACTAAAAAAGANATCCAAGATCTNCCAGCAGGNTTTTATGAGNAAACAAAAATAGTTATGGAGAAAGTTTTAGAGGGTGTTGAAAGATTTGAAAATNTAGTTGGTGGGAATGAAGTTTTTAAAGCTAGAACACAGAACGTGGGGATAATTTCAAAAGAAATGTGTGAAGACTATGGAGTGTCTGGCCCTATATTAAGAGCTTCTGGNGTAAAGTTTGATCTTAGAAACCACACTGATTTCCTTCCTTATGATAAATTTGATTTTGAGATACCGGTTGGGGAAAATGGGGATTGTTACGACAGATGGTATGTAAGGTTATTAGAAATGAGAGAGTCTGCAGGAATTATATTNCAAGCAATTGACTCAATGCCTTCAGGGCCTCTTCAGGCTAAAGTACCAAAAGTTATCAAAGTTCCAAAAGGNCAGTCTTACGTTAGAACAGAGAATCCAAAGGGGGAAATGGGCTTTCATGTAATATCTGAAGGAGGGCTAGGTCCTTATAGGTTAAAAATTAGAACACCATCCTTTAGTAATATTTCAATACTTCCAGAATTATTNGAGGGGCAATTGCTACCAGATTTAATTGCAATCATGGGAAGTTTGGATTTTGTTTTAGGAGATGTTGATAGATGAGTTTTGGTACTGAGATATTAGTAAAAGTAGGAGTGGTTCTTGCTTTTGCTTTAAATGGTGCAGTCATCTTCACATTAATGGATGTTAAAGCAAGTGCTTGGATGCAACGGAGGCCTGGACCTCTTCATGTTGGATTAAGGGGTCTTATTTTTCCATTGGCTGAAGTAATTAAATTTATTCAAAAAGAAGATATTATTCCAACGAAAGTTGACAAAACAATTTTCAAACTTGCTCCAGCTTTCGTCCTATTTTCAGTATTTGGCCTTTTTGTAGTTGTACCCATAAGCCCTACTTTGGTAGTTGTCGATTTAAATTTAGGAGTATTTTACCTACTTGCAATCAGCACATTATCAACTCTTGGGGTATTAATTGCAGGATGGTCATCTGCTAATAAATATTCATTAATGGGGGGACTCAGAGCAGCGGGACAATTAATTGCCTATGAACTTCCTTTAATACTTGCAGTAGTTGGAGTAGTTATCCAAGCTGAGACAATGTCTCTTGTTGGTATAGTTGAAAAACAAATTGAATGGGGACTCCCTTTTGTGATAGCAGGACAAGGGATAGCTTTTCTAATATTTATGATTGCTGCGACTGCTGAAATGATGAGAATTCCTTTCGATATGCCAATTGGTGAATCCGAATTAGTGATGGGATTTATGACAGAATATTCAGGAATAAGGTTTCTAATTTTTTATATTGCTGAATATATAAATATGTTTGTTATGTGTGCTATTGCATCAACTTTATTCCTAGGAGGGTATCACATACCTTTACTACCAGTAGAGTGGGTAAATTTCTATGGTCCAGTATCTGTTTTAACAAAAACACTGCTTCTTGGATTTATTCTTGTTTTAGTCAGGTGGTCTTTTCCAAGATTTAGAGAAGATCAGTTACAGAATATTGCATGGAAGATTTTAATTCCACTTTCTTTATTAAACATTTTGATAACATCAGTAATGAAAGTAGTTTTTTAATGAGAGACTTTAGACCTAAACTTCCAGGATTTTTAACAGGAATGAAAATTCTATTAGTAAATATGTTTAAAACTTTATCTCCATTAACTAAGAATCCAAATGTAAATTATCCATTTGAAAAAGAAGTCGTCGCACCAAGAGCAAGAGGAGTTATAGCTCTAGATGCAGAAGCTTGTACAAGTTGTATGTTGTGCGCAAGGCAGTGTCCTGATTGGTGTATTTATATTGAGGGGCATAAAGAATTACAACCACCTTCAAAACCTGGTGGAAGAGAAAGAAGCAGAGCTGTGCTTGATAGATTTGATATAGATTATGCATTATGTATGTATTGCGGAATCTGTGTAGAAGTATGTCCATTTGATGCACTATTTTGGAGTCCAGAGTATGAATATTCTGAATACAATATGGGCGCTATGCTCCATGATAAAAATAGGTTAGATGACTGGTTGAAGACTGTTCCAGAAGTCGGCGGTTTAGAGAACTAATATATGGAAGCAATAGATATATTTAGTTATTTTTTATTGTTAGGTCTACTTTTAAGTGCAGCAAGAGTAGTAACAACCTCAAATGTTATTCATGCTGCGGTAGCTCTAGTATTAACGTTGACCATAACGGCCGTAATCTTTTTATTATTGTCAGCAGAATTTGTTGGTTTAGTAATTGTAATGGTTTACATAGGTGCTGTGATTGTATTATTTTTATTCGGAATAATGATAACAAGAGCTCCTTTGGGTGAGAATGCAGAACTAGATAATGATAAAAATAAAACTGTAGCTTTAGTAATTTCATTTTCAATATTTGGACTCTTTTCATATATACTTTTGAACTCTTTTGATGGTCAGATAAACATAACTGAGGGAACATCGACTGAGATATTAGGTCAAATACTCTTAGGTAGATTTGTTTTTCCTTTTGAATTGGTTTCTTTTGTTTTACTTGCTGCTTTGATTGGTGGAATAACTTTGGCAAGAAAAGATAATGCTTTAATTGATGAGGATCAAGTATGAGTGCTCAACCATTTTTAATTGCTGCTGCTGGCTTATTCTCAATGGGTATATATGGAATTCTTATTAGAAGAAATGCAGTAATGGTTTTATTGTCTATTGAGTTAATACTTAATGCGGTAAATATCAATTTTGTTGTATTTAATCAAATGCTTTCAGACGTCTTATTAAATGGACAAATATTTACTATTTTTATTATCACTATCGCTGCTGCGGAAGTTGGCATTGGGTTAGCAATAGTACTTATGTTATTTAGAAACAGACAAACGGCTAATATTAATGAATTTGATTTAATGAAATGGTAGTTAATTACACTTTAGATTTTCTTGCTGAAGGAAAGACATCTTATACAGATGGAGGAATCTTTGCTGAATTCGCTTGGCTTATTGTTGTTTTGCCATTCATTGCAGCTTTGTTGATAACATTTTTTGGAAAAAATTTACCGTTAAAAGGTGCAGAGATTGCATTAGGTTCAGTATTTTTTATATTCCTATACAGCTGTATTTTATTTTATATGAATGTTACACAGGGAGTAGCATCAGAATTTTTTATTAATGTAGGAAGCATAGGATCTTTTCAGCTCGAATTTGGATGGGTTGTTGATGGGCTTTCAATAATGATGTATTTTGTTGTTGGTACTGTTTCATTACTAGTTTTTATATACGCTACAAATTATATGGAAGGAGAAATAAGATACACTTTCTTCTTTACATCTCTGACATTATTTGCTGGAAGTATGTTAGTTCTTGTATCTTCACCAACACTTTTACAGTTATTAATTGGATGGGAATTAGTGGGAGTTTGTTCATATTTATTAATAGGACATTATTGGGAAGAAAAAGAAAATTCATCTGCAGCAATGAAAGCTTTTATTACAAATAAAGTTGCTGATGTAGGTTTAATGATAGGGATTATTGTTCTTGCTTTAACAACTGGAACTTTAAGGATTTCAGAAATACTTTATCAAGCTACTCACGATTATGAAGCAATTAAATCTGTTGCTTATATTGCTGGAATCTTAATTTTCATTGGAGCGATGGGGAAAAGTGCACAATTTCCACTTCATGTTTGGTTGCCGGACGCAATGGCAGGCCCGACACCGGTATCAGCTCTAATGCATGCTGCAACTATGGTGACAGCAGGTGTTTATTTATTAGGAAGATTATTTCCTTTTTACCAAGGAATAGCTCATGAAGCATTAGACATCGTTCTTATATTTGGGGTTATAACATTGTTTGGCGCAGGTCTTATAGCAATCGTTCAAGATGATTTAAAAAAAGTACTAGCATACTCAACTGTAAGTCAGTTGGGTTACATGGTAACTGCAATGGGGTCGGGAGCATACACTGCTGGTTTATTTCATCTTTGGACTCATGCTTTTTTTAAAGCTCTTTTATTCCTTGCAGCAGGTTCCGTAATACATGCTGTTCATACAAACAATATGTCAGAAATGGGAGGACTAAGAAAAGAGATGCCTAGAACATTTATGACTTTTATTATTGGAACAGTTGCTCTTGCTGGACTACCTCCTTTGGCTGGTTTCTTTTCTAAAGATGAAATTTTAGCCTCCCTGAATCATGAAGGGCACACTTTCTTTTTCTATATTGCTGTAGCCGGTGCTTTTATTACCGCTTTTTATATGACCAGAGCAGTTTTACTCACTTTTTATGGTGAGTATAGAGGTCATGGTCATCCCCACGAATCAGATTCCATGATGACAACTCCTCTTCTCGTCTTAGCCTTTCTTGCAGTTGTAGGAGGATGGGTAAATATTCCTGGAATATATACAGGATTTACAACTTGGGTCACAACCAGAAAAAATGGAATTATTGAATATCATCCTGAATCATTTGATTATTTTGCATTATTTAGTGGCCTGTCTGCTGGGTTGATAGGTATTGGACTTGCTTATTATATTTATCAAGTAATTAGTGAGCCCCAAAATGGAGATAATAGGATAAAATTTCAACCAGTATGGAGAATTCTGGAAAACAAATATTACTTAGATGATTTTTATTTTAAATTTATTATTGATCCTATAAAAATAACTTTTGCTAAGGCTGTTGATAAATTTAATACAGAAATATTGGATAGATTTATTAATAGTTTTGGAAATGCTGCTTCATATTTAGGTGGAGTTGTTTATAACAGGTTTGACCAAGGTGGCATAGATAAAGCCTTAAACTTAACTTCAACTGGAACAGACACTTTAGGAAGTAAAGTTAAGTTGATACAAACAGGTAAGACTCAGCAATATATAATGTATTTTTTAACAGGGGTAGTAGTTATTAGTGCGTTAGTTTTGTTAGTGTTATAGGAGGAAAATACAAATTATGACAAATATTTTAGAAACATTTTCAAATGGATTAGGGATTAGCCTAGTTGTATTTCTACCACTTGTTAGTGCAATTTTTATTTTGTTTATTCCAAAAACGCAAGAGTTTTTAATTAAAATTACTACCCTTGCCTCATCTGTAGTAACTTTTCTTCTCAGTCTTATTGTTGCTTATCAATTTGATTACGATAAGGCTCATACATTTCAACTTGGCAACAAACTAAGTTGGATTGAAAGTATAAATTCTAACTATGAAATTGGCATTGATGGGATTTCACTTCCTTTGCTTTTACTTTCAACATTTATATCAGTTTTAGCAATTATTTATTCATTCGAACATCTTCCCGAACCAGTCAACCCAAAAGGAATGATGTCTTTGATCCTAGTATTAGAAACAGGAATGAATGGAACATTTGTTGCTCTTGATCTTATTTTGTTTTTCGTTTTCTTTGAACTAGTTCTTTTACCTATGTACTTCATGATTGGTATCTGGGGAGATAGAACCGTAAGAAGTGTGGCTGGGTTAAAGAATGAAATTGAAACTAGACTTTATGCCAGTATTAAATTCTTTGTCTTCACATTATTTGGTTCAGCTTTTATGTTGTTAGGATTTTTAGGTCTTTATTTTAGAGGAAATAAAACCTTCAGTATTCCAGAATTAATTGAACTTGGTACATCAGGAGCATTTACAGGAACATTTGCAACATTAGTTTTTGCTGTTTTATTCTTAGGTTTTGCTGTAAAGGTTCCAATGTGGCCTCTACATACCTGGCTTCCTGACGCACACACGGCTGCACCAACTGTTGGATCTGTATTGCTTGCTGCGATATTACTTAAATTAGGTTCTTATGGTTTTGTAAGAATAGCTTTGCCAATATTACCTGAACAAGCAAAAGCTTGGGCTCCAGCTATTGCTATATTATCCGCTATAGGAATAATTTATGGTTCATTAGCTTGTTTAGCACAAACAGATTTAAAGAGGTTGATAGCATTTTCCTCAGTTGGACATATGGGATTTGTTATGCTTGGTATTTCTTCATTAACTTCTATTGGAATAAATGCTGCAATGATTGGAATGGTAGCTCATGGAATAATTACAGGATTACTTTTCTTTATATCAGGATCAATGGCACATACTTATCACACTAGGGATATGGGAAGACTCGGTGGAAATATGAAACTTCTTCCAAAGACAGGAGCATTACTTGGTTTTACAGCAATGGCTTCACTTGGTTTACCAGGTCTTGCTGGGTTCTGGGGAGAGTTTATGGCATTATTAGGCGCCTACAATCCTCTTTCAGGTTTGAACATAACAGTATTTAGAACGTCAATGGTTGCAGGAGCAATTGGAACAGTTCTAACAGCAGGTTACTTATTGTGGATGTTACAGAGAGTTAACTTAGGAGAGCCTAAAGAAGAATGGATAGGGCAAGAATTACATGATGCAGACAATTATGAGCTAGCGGCATGGATTCCACTAGTAATTTTAACTGTGTTAATTGGTGTATTTCCTAAATTAATTTTTGGTTCTACAAATGATGCTGTTATTAATTTAGTAACCAAAGCTTTTGGAGGCTGAAATTAGTATTAACTATCTTGCTATTTCGACCGAATTAATAGTAATTTTTACTATTGTTGGAACAATATCTTTGGATTTAATCTTAAGTAAGAAATCCAAATATTTTGTAGCACTTTTTGCTTTAATAGGCTCTTTAATATCATTTATACCAGTAATTTTTCAGTGGGCTAATTACTCAAAAGCCATAGTCCTTTTTGAAGGAAGCTATGTTATAGATAAATTTTCAATAATTCTTAAAGGGCTCTTCATCTTAATCACCTATCTAACTTTCCTTCTTTCTATAAATTTTATTGAGAGTGATTCATATTATGAAGGAGAGTATTATTTTCTTTTATTAAGTTCTCTTTTAGGCGCATTAGTTGTCGCTTCATCAAGAGATTTATTAACAATATTTATTGGAATTGAACTTGCATCAGGCCCAATGTTCTTGCTCTCTGGGTGGAAAAAAGGTGATCCAAAATCTAATGAAGGAGCTATAAAGTTTTTCCTTTTGGGTGTTTTGTCAGCATCTTTGATACTTTATGGTTTTTCATTACTTTACGGAGTTACTGGAAAAATTATTTTCGCAGAGATTGTTGCTTCTTTATCAGCAACAGGCCTTCATCAATCGCCGGTTATTTTGTTAAGTGCTATTTTAATTTTGGCTGGTATAGGTTTCAAGATTTCTGTAGTTCCCTTTCATTCGTGGGCTCCAGATACGTATGAAGGGGCACCTTTACCAGTAACTGCATATCTTTCAATTAGTTCTAAAGCCACAGGATTTCTTGCTCTGATTATTTTATTTACGAAGGTATTTTATGAATCAGGAAGTAGTTGGGGTGTTATTTTAGTTTTAATCTCAGGGGCAACAATGTTTATAGGAAACTTATCAGCACTTCAACAAACAAATCCAATTAGGCTTTTAGCTTATTCATCTATAGCTCAAGCAGGGTTTATATTAGCACCTCTCGCAGTAGCTGGAATTACAGGAAATTATGATGAAGGAGTTTACGCAAGCATTACTTATTTAGTCATATACGCATTTATGAATATGGGTGCTTTTCTTGTTGTAAATATTTTGATTAACGCAAGTGACTCAGAAAATATATATGAATGGGGTGGTTTAGCAAAAGATTCTCCTATGACAGGAATTTTCTCTGTAATTTTCTTTTTCTCTTTGGCTGGGATACCTCCGCTGGGCGGTTGGTTTGCAAAATTTGTAGTGTTTAGAAGTTTATTAAGCACAGGTGAGATTTTTGGATTGGCCTTAGGAGTTGTTGGTGCAATTAATGCAGTAATAGCATTAGTTTATTATGCAAGAATCTCAAAAATAATTTGGATGGATGACTCTCCAGCAGGGGAAAGAGTAGTTACTGTTCCAAACACTTTAAAGGTTGTAGGATTTATTAGTTTAGCCTTAACTATTTTAGCTGGTATATTTCCTGGTATTTTTTCAAACCTAGGTGAAGCATCAGCAATATTTTTTAGTAGTTAAATATTAAGGTGTCCAAAGATTTAACAAGTTTTTTTAAAGAAAATTACAAAAATAAAAATCTCTATTTTGATGAATATATGGACAACTGTCTTTATTCTAAATTTGGTTTTTTTAATACTGAAGTAGTTAGATCTTCTAAAGAAGGAGATTTTCTTACTTCACCCGAAGTCTCTGAATATTTTGGCTTAATCATCGCTAATTTTATTAATGAAAAAATTAATGATGGCGACATTCTTGAAGTTGGGGCTGGAACAGGTTCTTTAGCTGAAGAAATAGTTAAACATGTAGACAAAAACCTTTACCTTCTAGAGAGTTCTAAAACTGCTTTAGCAAATTTAAAAAATAAAAAATTTCAAGCTGAAGAGAAGCTTGAAAAATTTTCAGATAAAAATATAGATATTATTTATATGAATGAATTATTGGATAATGTTCCATGCGCTATAGGAGTTAATAAAGATGACAAGTGGTATGAAAAAATTATCAATACGAATAAAGAAAAATTTGAATATGATTTGGCCGAGATAAGAGAAGAAAATTATGAATGGATTAAGAAATATAATTTACAACCTATGGAAGGTATTGAATTAGAGATCCAATTAAATTCAGAAAAACTCCTGAATAGTTTTATTGATATATTTAATCCAAAATATTTTTTGATTTTTGATTATGGGTATGAGTACAAAGATAGAGATAAAAAACCTTACGCATCCTTAATAAGAACATACAAAGAGCATCATTTATCTTCAGAACCTTTAGAGTTACCGGGAGAGACAGATATTACTTATGATGTAAATTTCACTTTTGTAGAAAAATATTTTGAATCAAAAGGATACAAGGTTGAATTAATGCTCCAAACTAATTTTCTTGATAAATATGGATTTGAAAATATCTATAAAAAGTTAAAACAGAATTATCAAAAGTTTTCAGATATAGAAAAGTTAAAAATTAAATCTCAATTAGTAGGGCTAGAGGCAATTCATAATGAAAGAGGTTTAGGTGGTTTTTACACTTTGGTTGCAGAAAAAATATAATATATATTACTTATAATTAGATTATGAATGTAATTAAAACAACAGCTTTATTGACTTTAATGACCTTAGTCTTTTTATTTACAGCACAAGCTCTTGGGGTAGATTTAATATCTTCTTTATTCTTTGCTTCTATTTTTAATTTTATTATGTACTTTTATTCTGGCAGGTTGGCTTTAAGTTCAACAAGAGCTAAAAAAATTGAAGAGGGTCAGTACCAAGATGTTGTTGGAATAATTACTTTTCTAACTCAAAAAGAAAAAATGCCAATGCCCGAACTTTATATTATTGAAAGTGACCAACCAAATGCATTTGCAACTGGAAGAAATCCAAAGAACGCAGCCGTTGCTGTTACAACAGGCATCTTAAAAGTTTTAAATAGGGAGGAATTAGAGGGGGTGTTAGCACATGAGTTATCACATATAAAAAATAGAGATATTTTAGTTTCTAGTATCGCCGCTATGCTTGCCGCTGCTTTGTCATTTATGACAAGGATTGCTTTATGGGGTGGAGGAAATAGAGGAAGAGGTTCCCATCCTTTAGTATCTTTAGTTGCATTTATAGTTGCACCTTTAGCTGCTCTCGTTATTCGTATGGCTATTTCTAGGACTAGAGAATTTGGTGCAGATAAAACAGGAGCTGAGATATCTGGCAACCCATTAGCATTAGCTTCAGCACTTCAAAAAATTGAGCAGTATTCAAAACTACCAATGCCTGTAAATCCAGCCGTAAGTCAGTTGTTTATTTCTGATCCAATGAAAGCTTTCTCTAGAGATGGAGTTGGAAAATTATTTAGCACCCATCCTCCAACTAAAGAAAGAATAAGAAGATTAAGACAGGACGCTAGTGGTATTCGGTTCAGCTAATACAAATTACGTTCTTCCAGAGAATATAGAACAGCATATTCTTGATGGGTACAAGTTAATCGACGTAAGAGAAGATGATGAATGGAATGCTGGCCATCATTCCGGAGCAAAACATATTCCAATGAGTACAATTCCAGAAAATTTAAATTCATTTGAAGAAAGTGAAAAATATATAATTATTTGTAGGTCTGGACATAGATCAGGAAAAGTCTCAGGATATCTAAACAATCAAGGCTTCGATACTTTTAACTTACTAGGTGGGATGCAAGAGCTTTCTCTAACGTCAGAAAATGTCATAGATTCTACTGGTAATAAGGGAACCATCATCTAAAATCAATTTGTGATTATTTGTATTGGAAACGCGCTTGTTGATTCTCTTCAAACAATTGAAGAAGATATAATTGAAAAATTAAGTCTTAATAAAGCAAGGATGACATTAGTCGATAAAGAAAGATCAAACTTTTTACTTGAAAATATGCCTAAACCTACATATGCAGCTGGAGGTTCAGCAGCAAATACAGCTTATTGGATTTCACAACTAGGCGGACAAGTAGGTTTTATAGGAAAAGTATCAGATGATATATTAGGAAATCAGTTTAAAGAGAGCCTTACTAAGTCAGGCTTGAAAGATCTAACTGTTTATGAAACGGACGATAAACAAACAGGTTTATGTGCAATTTTTATTACCCCAGATGGAGAGAGGACAATGAATACCTATTTAGGAGCTGGTGAGTATTTGTCTATTGAAGATTTGAACAATAAAGATATAGAAGAAGCAGAAATTTTATATATGGAAGGCTACTTATGGGACAGGCCATCTAGTAAAGAAGCTTTTTTACATGCTTCAAAAGTTAACAAAGCTTCTAATGGAAAAAATGCCCTAACTCTTTCTGATGTGTTTTGTGTAGAAGCACACAGAGAAAGTTTTTTAGATTTAATTAAAGAAAATATTGATTACGTATTTTGTAATGAAGATGAATTGAATGCTTTAACTTTACAAGATACAGCAGAAAAATCTTTTAAATTCTTTGAAGAGAATTTTCCTAAATTAGAACAATTGATTTGTACATTAGGTTCAAAAGGCGCAATTGTTATAAAAGACAATAAAGAATATTTCTTTGAAGCTACAGAGGCTAATGTGATAGATAAAACTGGAGCAGGAGATTTCTTTGCTGCTGGCTACTTATATGGATTGCAAAAAAACTTAACTATTGATGAGTCTGCAAACTTTGCTAATAAAAGTGCAGCACATGTTATTAGTGAGATTGGTGTTAGACCAGAAA
>PBPX01000054.1 GCA_002724835.1 Actinomycetota bacterium
AAGAGGCTCTCTAAATGTTCCCATTGCTCGATGAGGCTGAGATAGCCAAAATATTGATTGCATAGACTCTCCAAACAAATTTGTATTCTGACGATTTCTGTATGGTTCGTATAAATCATATATTTGTGCAAAGAATATATATATTGTTATTGCTGAATAGAAGAATAAGTATTTTTTTAAAATTCTAAAAAAATTTTTTAAATTAGATTCTGTAAAAAAATAATTACAGAAGAATAATACAACTATAAATGAAAAGATGTTGTAATACCTTAATCCGATATATAAATATTCTGAAAAACTTAATTCATTTCTAAAAATGTAAAATAATTCTGGAATTACAAAAGGTATAGATATTAGATAAATTGTTTTAGAATACTTGCTCAATTTAGTATTTTTAATCTCATATATTGACACTGGTAATAATAGGCTTAGACCAATCCAGGATAGTGGTATTGAATAAAACTGATAAGCATCGAGGAAGACAAGAAAAATCGATATAAAAATTAAATAGGTATAAATTATATCTTTAGTTAATTTCATAATCTTTATGATAATGTGAATAATTTATGATTTTAATTTTTTCTTATATATGACATATTCATATGTCTTTTGTAAAACCATGGCAGAAGATAATGAAATAGCAATACCTATTGATGAATAAGTCCCCACTAATGAAATAGATAATAGTAAAAATACTCCAGAATAAATCAATCTCCCATAAGCATGAAAAGTAATCAAATCATTAAATAATAGGTACTGTCTTATCCAGAAAGTATAGAGATAGAAGATAAAACCTATTAATAAAATCAACATTGGAGCATAAGAATCAATAAACTCTTCCGAACCAAGAATTAAAATTATGTTTCTTCCAAAAACAACATAGAATATTGATATTAGAAAACTTAATGGAAGTAATATTTGTTTAAAGAAAGTATTAATCTCAAAAGTCTCATATGAATTCTTTAATTTATTTTGCAACCAAGGATTAAAAGTAACTACTACATAATTAATTGGTTCTATAAGCTTTTTAGCAAATTTATAGATTCCGACAGAACTAATATCACTTACTACACCTAAAAGAATTACATCAAAATGTTGAGGAATTAATCCTAATATTTGATCAAACCTTAGTTTTCCATAAGATTTTTTAATCCGATTAAAGTATTTTGATAATTTATCAAAATTTGTAGATTCAAATTTTTCATATTTGGTAGCTAGATAAATACCAATTAGTCCATATCCTAATGAATATATTGTTTGAGAAATAAGATAATTTTCGATACTTGCATTAATAGAAAATAAAAACAAAATAGATAAAAATCTTACTAGTACTGTTACAAACTCTAGGAGAGAAAAGCTTTTCATTTTCCCTTGAAATATTAAAATTGCTTTGGAAGTTTCAGAAAAAGTCTGGACGATTCTTGAAAATAAATACAATAAAATTACAGGAGTTATCTCTTTGATGCCAAAATAACTTCCTAGTTCACTATAAAAAATTAAAAAACAAACACTAAAAGAAAATAAGCCAATGAGGAAATCGAAAATTATAGATTCAGTAAATACATTGCTACCTTTCTTCAAAGCCAGTAAAGTTACATCGCTATTTCTAGAGTGAGTAGCTCTAAAAATTAGACTGGGTAATGTAATAATTAAAGTGACCATACCAAAATTCTCTACTCCTAGCTGTTTCACAACATAAGAGACTTGAAGTACAGCAATAATTGCAATTAAGAATTGTGAACTTATTAGTTCTTTAGTTTGTAAATATATCTCTTTAATATACAAAAATTTCACCAGTATCTGTGGAGCTGAGGGGATTTGAACCCCTGACCCCGTGCATGCCATGCACGTGCTCTACCAACTGAGCTACAGCCCCATAATTATAAAGACTAGCCATATTGATTAACTAGATTGCTATCAAAAAATAAATCCTCGAGATTGTAGTACTCTCTTGCTTCCTCAGTAAAGAAATGAATCCCTACACCTTCAAATTCAACTAATGCCCATGAAGAATCTAAACCTTCTGAAAAAAAGTTTTTATTTTTAGATTTCACTAATTCCTTAAGTTTTTTAACCGACGAAACCATTTGGGTATTTGAATTAACACTACATAATATAATTACATCAAGATAACTATTGTCCTCAACTTCATAAACTTTAATATTTGTACATTTTTGAACGAGTAAGATGTCAAAGACACTATCGAAGAAAAAGTTTTCTGTGTTTTTCGTTTGTCTTTCAGTCACTATAAATATGTTACCATGTAAAAAATAAACACACTATCCTTAAATGTGAGGAGAAAAAAATTGGATAATATTTTTTTAAGAGGTTTAACACTTTTTTTAAGAGCTTTCAATAGTAAACGTCTAAGAACAATTTTGGCTACAATAATTGTTTCAGTAACTTTCTTTGGATTTTTATTTTATATATCCGAACCTCAAATTAAATCTTTTGGTGACGGTATGTGGTTGGCTTTAGTTACTATAACAACTGTAGGTTATGGTGACATAGAACTTGGGACAACTCTTGGAAGATTTGTCGCAAGTGCTTTAATGTTTGTAGGGTTAGGATTAATTGCTTCTGTCACAGCTATCATATCAGTGAAATTTATTCAGAATTTTGTGGATCATCATACTAATGACGATGTATTAGAAAAACTTGATGAGATGCAAAAAGATTTAGATGAATTAAAGAAAAAAATTCAATAAAGATTATTTTCATTTATATAATTTAAAACTTTTTCTGGTAAATCGTTTTCGTTTAATTCATCCTCTTTTAATTTTTTTCGTAATCCACTAGAACTTAAATTTAATTTTTCACCATCAATTAATTCATATTCAAAAGGAAAGCTCTCCTTAAGCATTTCAGTGTTATCTTCACTTCTTAATGCAATTAGAAAATGTGTAAGATCTGATAATTGTTCATAATTTTTCCATGTTTTGATGTTTATTGCTGTATCTGAACCAAGTATAAAATACAAGCTTTCTTTTGGATGATCTAGGTTATTTAGTGTTTCAAAAGTGTAAGATGGATTTTTTTCTGATTTCTCTATATCACTTAATTCAAACAAGTTATTATCTTGAATTAACAAATTGGTCATTTTATATCTGTCTTCAAAGGAAGTTTTACTATCTTTTTGCCAAGGAGTTCCAGATGGAATAAATATNACTNTCTCTAGTTGAAATTGCTCAATNGCTCTTCTTGCAATNTCATAGTGTGCATTNTGAGGNGGGTCAAAAGTTCCACCTANTATTCCTATTTTTTTCATTTTAAAGTTTTCTTNAAATCTATATTNTTTACAAAATTACGTAATTGATTNTAGTTTCTTACCTCAGAAGTTGTTTCAGATATAANNTCAAACTTTTTTATTTGNCTATCTCCTGTATTCCAATACTTTTTCTTTTCNGGATTCATCCAATAAATTTTTTCAAATTGATTATTTANATTATTAATNANTTCTTCNGATATATTTCTATAATTATTCCTTCCATCCCCNATNACAATAAGNCTNTTGGTTNTAGAATTAAGCTTTTTATTTTCNTCNATTAATTCNTGAAATGAANNTTCATAATCAGAATGTCCATCNCNTTTTACNTAACTATTCCAATTATGTAAAACTGNATCNATNTCATTCTTTTTTAGTTGTTTNAAAGTTTTAGTTACATCNGTTAANCCATCAATAAANACANAAGCTTTTATTGAATTAAATCTACTTACCATGCCAAATANTAATGTTATTCCAAAAAGTGAATANAAAGCCATCGATCCGCTTATATCGCAAACAATNATTANATTTGGCTTCCTNAGCAATTTAGGNCTCATTATNATCTTTTGGAAAATTCCTCCNGTNTGCATNGATTTTCTTATTGTTTTTCTAAAATGTAATTTTCCTTTACTTGCTTGTTTNATNTGCCNTTTAAATTTNATNGCTAATTTATTTCCNAATTTATATGTTTGNTCTAATAAAATTCTTCTTTCATTTGGNTCGGTATATAAAAAATCNAATTCTGATANNTGTGTTTTTGGTTCAAGCTCAGAAGGCNNGTATGANTCTTTAGCTTTGTTNCGTTCCTCACTTAATATTTCTAATATTTTCATATCTANTAAATTATTAAATTTATTTTTGTTTATTAANTTAGTNANAGANGATATTTCATCGAAATCATAATTACCAAATAACATCATTGTTTCCTGNTATTTNATACTTTTTTTAATTTGATTTAACCAATATTNNTTTGAGACTGGTCTTGAAAAGTCTATATCACCAAAATTTTCAANTATNCCTTTCACAAGANTGTCAAATTTATCATAATTTNCTTCATTTAACTCGGATATTATTTCTTGCAAATCATTCCCTTTGTCAGAATATTCTTCTANCANCGAGTANCTTGTTGAGTCATTTATTTCTATTGAATACTTNAAATATCTATTNATCAGAGTCTTTAAATGAACCTGCTCCTNNCTACTTTTNGGTATTAAAAAATACAAATAGAGAAGCTCTTTCTCNAAATTGTTTAAATTCTTTAATTTNTTATATTCAAAAAATATTTTTAGTTGNTCTANTGGAATAAAATAATCGTTATTTTTGCAAAATTNAGAAAAATTTAATATTTCATTCTTGGTTAAACTCATTNGACTCTTCTAGTTTCTCTATGTATTTCTTTTGATCAGATTTNTCTTTTAATAAAATACCTAGATTAGANCTTATTGATTCATTNTTNTTAGAATTNTTATATTTNACCCATTCNACNGACTCAATTAATGATGGAATTTTATTTAAACTTAGGCTTCTAANAAATGANATAAGAGAAGCANATTTTTTTGCATCATCTTCNTCTAATTTNTCTATGCTGTTCATNAAAACTTTNCTTTCAATATCAATTGATGGAAAATCTANATAGTANTAAATACANCTTCTTCTNAGNGCATCTGANAGTTCCCTNGTNCTGTTAGATGTNAGAATTGTTACCCTATTATCACTNCCATTTATTGTTCCGAATTCTGGAATAGTAACTTGATTTTCAGCAAGTATTTCTAATAGNAAGGCTTCGAACTCTTCNTCNGANCTATCAATTTCATCAATTAAAAAAANTGAACTTTCTNNATTTGTTAATGCANTCAAAATAGGTCTTTTAATTAANTANTTNTCATCNAAAAGATTNTCATTCTTTTCGCTGCTTTGTATTGACAAAAGCTGCTTNTTATAATTCCACTCATAAACNGCTTTGTCCTCATCAATNCCTTCATGACATTGAAGTCNTATTAATTCTANATTTANNAATGATGAGAGTGTTTTAGCTAAAAAGGTTTTTCCAGTTCCTGCAGGGCCTTCGATTAGTAAAGGTTTGTCTAAAAAAATTGCAGCATTGACTACATCAACAAGTTCCTGCGTTGCAAAGTAGTTTTCTTTCTCCAGTGAGTCTATTGTTAAATCATTAATATTCATTNTCTTATTGTTCCTGAGCCTTCAACAACATACCTTTCATTNGTTAATGATTCTAATCCCATTGGACCCCTAACGTGAAGTTTCTGAGTGCTAATACCTACCTCTGCACCAAAGCCAAACATTTCACCATCAGTGAATCTGGTAGATGCATTTATAAAAATTACTGAAGAATCTAAAGATTTTGAAAATTTATTTTTTGTTTCTTCAGATTCTGTAAGGATAGCTTCGGTATGTCCTGAGGAATATTTTTGGATGTGGTGTATAGCTTGATCTAAATCATCAACAATTTTAATTGCTAACTTTAAATCATGAAATTCTGTCATGTAGTGCTCATCTTTAGCTATTTCAAGATCAGATATGTCATTAGCTATAACTTCATCTACAAAAAGTTCTACCTCATTCTTAAGTAACTCATTAATAATTTCTTTACCCATTTTTTGATATATTGANTTATTTAATATCAAAGTCTCTAGNGCGTTACAAACTCCTGGTCTTTGTACTTTTGAATTAATAATTATGTCAATTACATATTCTGTATTGGCATCTTCGTGCACATAAAGATGTACGTTCCCATCTCCATCTAAAATAAAAGGGACCTTTGCATTTTCTACTAATGTGTCAATTAATCCCTTCCCTCCTCTTGGNACAATCAAGTCAATGTATTCAGTTAGTTTCATAAATTTTATTGCATCTTCTCTTTCCTTACTTTTAATAAGCTGNATAGCATCCTTATTTATTTTATTTTTCTCAAGGGATTTTTGTAATGAATTCAATATTTCAGAATTCGAATCTACACAATAACTAGATCCTTTTAGAACAGCAGCATTTCCTGATTTAATACATAGGGCTGAGACATCACTCGTAACATTCGGCCTTGCTTCATAAATAATCCCAATAACTCCAAATGGAGACCTCACTTTGTTAATTTTAAGNCCATCATCTGTTGTCCAAGATTTTGTTACTTCACCAACAGGNTCTTTAAGNGGAATGATCTTTTTCAAACCATTACTCATTCCTTCGATTCTCTCTTTTGTTAAAGTTAATCGATCAACTAAGGCGGATGATAAATCAAGGTCTNTAGCATTATCAAGATCTTTTTTATTTGCTTTAAGTATCAAGTCAGTATCCTCAATAAGCTGCTCTGACATATCTTTAATAAGATTATTCTTTACATCTGAATTTAATTGATTTATCTCTTTAGATGCAGCTACTGCTTTTTCGCCAATTTCTTTAAACACATATCAAGATTAATTTGATTTTTCAGATATTTAAAATGTTTTATAAGATTAATAAATTATCTTTATGAATAACCACTTTACCTTCGGCTTCTTTGCCTAAACTAAACTCTTTACTAGATATTTTCGATATTCCTTTTGCTATCAATAAATCATTACTATCAAAAATTTCAACTCCATCATTTATTTCAAATGGTACTTTTATTTCTTTAATTCCTATAGATAATAAAGAGGCATCCTTTGTTAAAGCGTTTTTTGCTCCATCATCTATNATGATTTTACCGATTATTGGCATGCCNTAAGCAATCCATAGTTTCTTAAGTTTTACTTTCTTTGAAGAAGGTCTTACTAAAGTNCCAATGTCTTCACTATTCACTACTTTCTTAATACANTCATCAGACCAAGTAATAATTTGCGTTGGAATACCTGAAAANCCAGCCATCTGTGAAGCCATAATTTTTGTTGAAAAACCTCCCACACCTTCTCCTGTNGCTGATAGTGGAATCAATTCAGCTANCTCTTCTGAGTCNTACTCAATATAATTTATTTTTTCTGCATTATTTGATTTTTCAGGATCAGAATCAAATAANCCTTCCTGNTTAGTNATTAACACTAATTTTTCAGCTTTAACAACAATTGCCACTATTGCAGAAAGTCTATCATTATCNCCAAATTTTAATTCCTCAGTTGCAACAATGTCATTTTCATTAATTACTGGGATTATATCTTGTGCTATTAATTCATTTANTGCCTCTGATGTATTTATAAATTGATTTCGATCTTCAAGAACATTTTTNGACATTAATACTTGAGCTATTGTTAAGTCTTTGGCTTTAAATATTTCTTTAAAAGAATTCACTAAGGTAATTTGCCCAACTGAGGAGGCAACCTGTAGAGATTTTAAAACCGTTGGTCTTTGTTCTAAATTCAACTCATTTGCACCTAATTGTACGGCACCTGATGTAACAATGACAAAATTGAATCCATCTTGTTTGTGTTCTTTTATAGAAGATGCCAAAGAATTAATTAAATCTTTGTTTAACTCTCCATCTTTGATAATTGAAGTNGTGCCAATTTTTAAAACTATATTTTTTTTACTTTTCATATTCAAACTCCGAATTGTTTAATTTTATTAAATCTCCTTTATTAATGCCCATCTCTTCAAGTTCAGCGGGTATTCCTGAATTCTCGAATCTATATGAAATTTCATTAAATACATCNTATTCGTTTCCATTTAAATTAGTAATTCTCTCTGCTAGCTGTCCTGTTATTTCCCATCTATCATTTTCTCTTTTTATAGAAAAATCTTCATTTTCTAAGCTTATCTTTTCAAAGCTTTTATTTACCGTATTAAGTTTGNTAAATTCAAATTCTTCTATATTTTCTATCAACTTATCTATACCATGACTACTTNTTGCAGAAATATTTAAATAATTATTATTTTCAAAACCTAAGTCTGATTTATTCACCACTTTTATAACTGGAATATTACTCAAGTCTTTATTATGTTTATAAATTTCTGATTCAATTAGTTTTACTTGCTCCTCTAAGTTATATTCTTCATTGCTTGGATCTAATAACATAATTAAGACTTTTGTATTTTTTAAATGCTTTAAGATTGAATCTCCCATGCCAACTCCNTCTGAAGCACCTTCTATTAGTCCNGGTAAATCACAAATTAATAGATTTTTTTNTTTGCTTTCAAAGACNCCTAAATTAGGAGAAATTGTTGTNAANGGGTAAGATCCAGTTTTAGCATTTGAGTTAGTTANTGTTTTAATTAATGTNCTTTTGCCTGAATTAGGNAATCCCAATATTGCAATATCAGTAATTAAACTAAGNTGNAGNCTNACATTTATTTTTTTTCTTTTTTCTCCTGATTCAGANATTTTTGGGTTTGGATTTCTTTTTGATATTAGTTCTTTGTTACCCTTNCCTCCTTTACCTCCTTTACAAATTAGATAACTTACATCTTCTTCAAGTATTTCTGCTACTTTTTCGTTATNAACCAATATAGAGGTNCCTATAGGAATNCTTATAAATAGATCTTTCCCGCTTTTTCCATCTTGAAAATCTTTTCCNGCATCTTCTCCATTCTCAGCTTTNAATGAACTATTNGAATAAATTGAACTAAAGTCATAAATTTTTTTGTCTGTTTTGAAATAGATTGAACCGCCATCTCCGCCACTACCACCATTGGGAGAACTTTTAGTACCTTTAGATTTAAAACTTATAGAGCCTGAGCCGCCTGCTCCAGATAGCAAACTTAGCTCAACGTTATCAACAAACATTTCATTTTGGAATGATATTTACTAATTTTCTACCATTCCTTGATGAATATTTTACTACTCCATCAACCTTTGCAAATAATGTATCGTCCCCACCTTTTGAGACATTTTCACCAGGGTGTATTTTTGTACCTCTTTGCCTAACGACAATTGAACCAGCAGATATATCTTGTCCATCAAAAACTTTTGTTCCGAGCCTTTTGGACTCTGAATCTCTACCATTCCTAGTTGAACCACCAGCTTTAGTTTTTGACATATCTTACTCTTCCTCTCCTGATTTATTATTTGATATTGATTTTACTTTAACTACTTTTACTTCTTCTCTATATCCAACTCTTCTTCTGTTTCCTGTTTTGTTTTTATATTGGAATATATTCATTTTCTTTAATTTCTTCTCATCTATTAGTTCTAAATCAACTGAGCATTGAGATAAACTTTTTTTATCAGTCACTATTGATCCTTTTCTTGGACTGAGCAGTATTGGATTCATTGAATCTAATGAAAAGCTTTTTGGAACTTCTAAAATATCTCCCTCGACAACTTTTTCTTGCCTAGAGCCAACTTCTATAACTGCATATTTACTCATAACTCAACTACTCTACTACGGCATCTGATTCAAGTAAATTATCTTCTATAGAATTATTGGAAAAAACATCATTGATAATTAAACCTCTACCACTACACTCTTCACATTCTTCTGAAAAGCTCTCTATAAGACCTGCTGAAACATTTTTTCTTGTCATCTCAACTAATCCCAATCTTGATATATTGAACACTTGTGTTCTTGTCTTGTCTTTAGCTAATTCTTGTTTAAATTTTTGAAGTAATGAATCTTGTTTTTTTGTTGATTCCATATCAATAAAATCTATAACAATTATTCCACCAATATCTCTTAATCTTAATTGTCTTGCGATCTCCTCTGATGCTTCAAGATTATTTTCATAAACAGTTTGTTCTAAGCTGTCTTTGCCAACAAATTTTCCTGTGTTTACATCAATTACAGTTAATGCTTCTGTTCTGTCGATAATTAAATGTCCTCCTGAAGGAAGCCAAACTTTCCTATCCAAAGCCTTTTTAATTTGATCTTCTATATGGTATCTTTCAAACAAATCAAGCTCGTCATTGTAGTTCTCAACAATTTCATTTAATTCAGGAGATGTTTCATCTATATAATCTCTAATTTCATCAAAATACTTATCGCCTTGAATAAGTAGTTTTTTGAAGTTTGTTCCTAAGTGCTCTCTAATAACCTTTACTGATAAATCAGGTTCTTCATGGATAAGAATTGGTGCCGTTCCTGCTTTGTTTTCTGAAACTTCGTCCCACTCACTAATTAATTTATCAATATCATTTTTTAAAGATGATTCATTCACACCTTCTGCTGCAGTTCTTACTATTACACCAAAGCCATCTGGTTTTATTTTTCTTATAATTTTATCCAGTCTGTTCCTTTCTTCATCTGGAAGTCTTCTTGAAATACCTTTTGTATTTGAGTTTGGAATTAAAACTAAATATCTTCCTGGAAAAGATATTTGTCCTGTAAGCCTTGCTCCTTTTTCGCCCATCGCATCTTTTACAACTTGTACAAGTATTTCTTGTTCTTGTTTTAATATATTTTCTATCTTTGAATTTCTTCTTGAACCAGCAACATCAGCTACATATAAAACACCATTTTTTTCTTCTCCAAATGAGACAAACGCTGCCTCCATTCCTGGTAAAATATTTTTTACTTTTCCTAAATAAATATTCCCAACCAATGATTTTGATTTTGACTCTGCAGTGTAGTATTCAACTAAAGTTGCACCTTCCAATATAGCTATTTTAGAAGAGCCACCCTTGAAGCTAATTAACATTTGCTTTTTATCTACGACTGGAACTGGTAATGGCTTCTCTCGAAACCAAGTTTGTCTTGAAGCTTTTTGTTTCTCTCTATTGTTAAAAGAACTAGAACTAGTTGTCCCAGATTTAATTTTTACTTTTTGACCTTTAAACCATTTTGTTTCTGATTTATCAAATTTGTCTTCACTTTTACGTACTACAGTTGATCTCTTGAATATACCAAACATTTAAACCTCCAAATAACTGATGTGAAAAATATATTAAAAAACTCATATGTAAAGGTTAATATGATTTGAATATTAAATAACTAAGTTATTTTCTATAAAAATTCTATTTGTAATTCCAAATATTACAGCTGTTGAGACCATTGAAGAACCTCCTAAGCTGAGAAGTGGAAATGGTAAGCCAGTTAAGGGAAGTAACCCTGTTATTGTTGAAATATTTACAATAATCTGAAAAGCTAATAAAGTTATAAAACCTGTAATAATAAA
>PBPX01000015.1 GCA_002724835.1 Actinomycetota bacterium
AATGAAATGTAGAGTTCAATTATATGTCGCTGGCAAACTCTTCAATGAAGATGTATATGCTAGAGATTATCAGGAAGCAAGGCAAGTTGCTCTTGCAAGAAATCCAAATGCCAGAGTCGTAAGTGTAAATGCGATAATGGAGTCTTTTAATGACAATTGAGTTGAAGCATTGGTTGAATTCTATCAACCATACTAAAGAGGATTTAACCGATGATCCTGATGCGATCAAATCTTATCCTCCCTATATTATTAACAAATGTCTATCTGGACACCTAGATTGCATACTCTTTGCTAATGAAATGAACAAATATCCTGCTTTAGACAAGGATATGCAATATAGTTTTTATCTAAATAGTCTCAGGAAACGGAAGAGATTCTCTCCGTGGATGCGAAAAGATAAGATTAGTAACCTTGACCTTGTTAAACAATACTATGGATATAGTAATCAAAAAGCAATGCAAGCGTTGAATATTTTATCTAAAGAACAACTCGATTTTATTAAACAACGACTTGACATTGGTGGAATGACATGACTACTAGTACTATTGAACCACAAGTTAACTGGAAGCCTGAAATGATGGTGGAGGTTATGCTTAACGAACCAGATGATTTCCTTAAAGTACGTGAGACATTAACACGTATTGGAGTTGCCTCAAGGAAGGAGAAAAAGTTATATCAATCTTGCCACATTCTTCATAAGCAAGGTCGCTATTACATTACTCACTTCAAAGAATTATTCGCATTAGATGGAAAACACGCTAACCTTACTGTTAACGACGTTCAGCGTCGGAATCGTATCGCTCGTTTGCTTTCTGATTGGGGTCTCATATCTGTAGTCAATGCTGAGAGCATATCTGATGTTGCACCTTTGAATCAAATTAAGGTGTTGGCATACAAAGATAAGAACGATTGGATCCTGGAACAAAAATATAACATCGGTTCTAAGAAAAAAGTGGAAACTACTGAGTAAATAGAGTATAATCTANNTTAGTAGTATACAACCATTATGTCATTACTTTATAATGGTATCAAAGAACGTNTATTTTATACATTAGGTAAACGTCCAGATATCGCAACATCACATGATTTTTACATGGCACTTAGNTATGCNGTGCGNGATCAGATGATGACGCATTGGTTAGANNCNAAACCAAAGTCNAAGAAAGAAGTAGCATATCTATCAGCAGAGTTTTTAATTGGTCCTCAACTTAATAGGAATCTTATTAACTTAGGGATTCGTGATGAAGCAGAGCAAGCATTAAAAGAATACGATCAAGATATAGAGAAGATACTTACACAAGCAGAGGAACCTGGACTTGGTAATGGTGGTTTAGGTCGTCTTGCTGCATGTTATATGGAGTCTCTAGCGACTCTACAAGTACCTGCTACTGGTTATGGTATCAGATATAAGTATGGTATCTTTAAGCAGATTATAAGAGAGAATCAACAACTTGAGATAACTGATAATTGGTTGCATGGAGAATGGCCTTGGGAATTGTGTCAACCAGATGAATCAGTTCATGTAGGATTTGGTGGTAAGGTAGAGAATTATATCTCAGATCATAATCATTACAGGGTACGTTGGGTTCCTGATGAACAAGTAGTTGCAGTACCATATGATGTATTGCAGTTAGGATATAGAGTTAACTCTTGCAATAGGTTGAGATTATGGAGAGCAGATGCTACTGAGACATTTGACTTCTATGCATTTAATATTGGAGATTATCTTGGTTCAGTAGAACAGAGTGTATCTTCAGAAACTATCTCTAAGGTATTGTATCCTAATGATGGTACAGATGCTGGTAAGCAATTAAGACTGAAGCAACAGTTCTTTTTTGTTAGTGCATCTCTACAAGATATGTTTAATAGTCTTAATAGGAGAGGTATTCCTATTGAGAAGTTTCCTGAATATTGGCAGGTTCAATTAAATGATACTCATCCATCTATTGCTGTAGCAGAGTTGATGAGATTATTTGTAGATGTAAATCATATGGAGTGGGATCAGGCATGGGAGTTAACTACTCAGTCTATTGCTTACACTAACCATACTCTTNTACCAGAGGCATTNGAGAAGTGGGATCTTAAATTATTTAAGAATCTTCTTCCTCGCCATATGGAGATTATCTATGAGATTAATCGTAGATTCTTACAGGTAGTAAGACTTCATTATCCTGGTAATGAATCCATACAAGAGAAGTTATCTATTATTGATGAATCTCATAANAAGTATGTTCGTATGGCACATCTTGCTACTGTAGGATCTCATCATGTAAATGGTGTTGCTGCTTTACACTCTGAGTTAGTTAAGACACAATTGATGCCAGAGTTCTCTGAGTTATGGCCTCATAAGTTTACTAACGTAACTAATGGAGTTACACCTCGTCGTTGGATAGCATCTTGCAATCCATCATTAACTGAAGTTCTTGATCAATATTGTGGTTCTGATTGGATCACTAATATGGGTCAACTTAAAAAATTAGAAAGTAATATTGACTATGATCTATTAGAGAAGTTGGGAACAGCAAAACTAATAGGTAAACATAGACTTGCTGATTATATNTTCAAGAATCTTGGTATATCTGTTGATCCTAATAGCATGTTTGATGTGCATGTTAAAAGGATACATGAATATAAGAGACAACATTTACTTGTTCTTCAGATTATCTCTCAGTATCTTAATATCAAAAACGGAAAGGACTTCGTTCCTCGCACAGTAATATTTGGTGGTAAAGCAGCACCAGGTTATTACATGGCAAAACATATCATTCATTTTATTAATTCTGTTGCAGAGGTTATTAATACTGATCCTGATATGGATGGTAAGTTGCGTGTAGTCTTCTTACCAAACTATANTGTTAAGTTAGGGGAACTTGTATATCCTGCTGCTGATTTATCCGAACAGATATCTACAGCAGGTAAGGAAGCATCAGGCACAGGGAATATGAAGTTCATGATGAATGGTGCTCTTACTATAGGAACACTTGATGGTGCTAATGTAGAGATACGTGAACTTGTAGGAGAAGATAACTTCTTCTTATTTGGTAAGACTGAATCTGAGATTGCAGACTTATGGAAGAATAACTATGATCCTAAGCACTATATGAGTCCAGAACTTTGGGAAGTAATTGATCTNATTAAAGGTGGACATTTTACTGGGGGTAATAAAGATGTCTTTAATCCATTAATGGATAACCTTTTGAATCATGATCCCTTCTGCGTATGTGCAGACTTTGATGATTACATACATGCTCATGAACGTGTACGTGATGCATGGAGAGATCGTGATAAGTGGAATCACATGGCGGTTATCAACACTTCAAGGTCTGGTTTCTTCTCTTCTGATAGATCTATTACGGATTACTGTACTAAAATTTGGGGTATTCCGACCTAGGTTTTTNTAAGTTGNAGTATAATTAGTAGTGTACGCCGAAAGGGTACACACAACATAAACTCGCTTAGTAAAGGAGCTACTATCATGGGTAACCTAACACGTTTCCACACGGCAGATATGCCAGTACTGTTCGATAGAATAATGAAGAACAGTATAGGGATGGACGATTATTTTGATCGGTTCATGAATCTACACGAAACCACATCAAACTATCCCCCATATAATTTAATTCAAGTAAACAATGTCGAATCCAGATTGGAGATCGCACTTGCGGGATTCAAGAAGAAGGAAGTCAACGTCTACACGGAGTTTGGAAAATTATTTGTCGAAGGCCAAAAAGAAGACACAGAGACAGCTGAGACTTTTGTCCATAAAGGACTGGCCAAGCGGTCTTTCTCTAGGGTCTGGACAATCACAGATGATACCGAGGTACGAGATGTCCGATTTGATGACGGATTATTGGTCGTAACACTTGGTAAAGTTGTACCAGAGCATCATGCTCGTAAGGACTTCCTATAAATAAAACTGAATATCTTCGCCGCAATGGGGTGTTCTGGCAAAATCCAGTTGACACCCCTTTTTATTGGCAGTATAATACCATCATAAGATAAACCATTATGGCAAATAAACTAGCAGTAATAAAAACTGGTGAGCAGATTATTACAAAGGTTGAAGAGATGCTTTTGGACGATAAGGTTGTTGGATACTTCTTTATTAAACCATGTGTTGTAAAAACTTCAGAACCTATTGTTAATAAAGAGAGTGGTGGTGCTTCTTTTGATATTAAGTTAGCACCTTGGATTCCTTTAGGTAAAGGAACTAGGTTCCCAGTACCTTTGGATTGGATCGTTACTTTTATAGACCCAGTTGACGAACTAGCGTCAATGTATATGAATGATGTTCTCAAAGAGACTGAAGAGACTCAAGAAAAAACAATTGTAATACCTGAAGAGGACAGTTAAATGGCAGATGAACTTAACCCACAATTAATTGTATTCCATACTGGAGGTACAGTAGTTGCTGAAATTGAAGAAGTTGGAGCAGACATAGGAGAACCTGATTGTAAATTAATCAATCCTTATAATATTGTTCCTCAACNAAATGGTAATGCTACCTTGCAACCTTGGATGGGTGAACTAACAAATCAGAAAGAATTTATGATTAGTTCTGATAAAATCTTGACTATATGTGAACCTCTTGGTAAAATAAAAGATACATATGAAAGTCTGAACTCGTAATGAGGTTCTATACGAACGTTCAAATGGTTGGGGATAACTTCCTTGTTCGTGGTTATGAAGATGGTAAACACTTCGCAACCCGTGAGAAGTTCTACCCAACCCTTTTTGTTGAAGCACCTAAAAAGAAGACCCACTATAGAACTCTTGATGGTAAGCAGGTAGCACCTGTTAAACCTGGAACAGTACGTGAGACAAGAGAGTTTATAAAGAAGTATGAACCTGTACCAGGATTTGATGTATATGGTAATGAGAGATTTATATACCAGTACATCTCAGAGAAATATCCTGACGACGAATTGAAGTTTGATATTAGTAAGATTAAATTAGTTACAATTGATATTGAGGTTAAGTCCGAGCAAGGATTCCCTGATGTAGAATCTGCTTCTGAAGAGATACTCCTTATATCAATTCAAGACTATGCTACTAAAGAGATTATTACTTGGGGTAATGGTCCATTTAAAACTCATCAAGATAATCTATATTACAAGCAATTCAATAATGAGTATGATCTATTAAATGACTTTATCAATTGGTGGATGATAGAGGATAATACTCCAGAAGTTATTACGGGATGGAATAGTAAACTTTATGATATACCATATATTGTTCGTAGGATAGAACGTATTCTTGGTGAGAAATTAATGAAGAGATTGTCACCTTGGGGATTGGTGACTGAAGATGAGGTCTTTATTGCTGGTAGAAAACAGATTGCTTATGATATAGGTGGTGTATCTCAGTTAGACTATCTTGATCTTTATAAGAAGTTTACTTATAAGGCACAGGAGTCTTATAGGTTGGATTATATTGCTNNNGTAGANNTNGGACANNAGAAGTTNGATCANNNTGANTTNGANACNTTTAAAGATTTCTATACAAATGGGTGGAAAAAGTTTGTAGAGTATAATATAATTGACGTAGAACTTGTTGACCGTTTGGAAAGCAAGATGAAGTTGATTGAACTCGCACTCACTATGGCATATGAAGCCAAGGTGAATTACGAAGACGTATTTTATCAAGTTCGTATGTGGGATACAATCATTTATAACTATCTAAAGAAGAGGGGTATAGTAATTCCTCCAAAGATAAAAACAGATAAAGACGCAAAGTACGCAGGAGCTTATGTCAAGGAACCGAAACCAGGACGCTATGATTGGGTTGTCTCTTTTGACCTTAATAGTCTGTATCCTCATCTTATTATGCAATACAATATCAGTCCAGAGACCCTCAGGGAGACTAGACATCCCAGCTCGAGCGTTGAACGGATTCTAAACAAAGAGTGTGACTTTGACGGTGAGTATTCTGTTTGTGCTAATGGAGCACAATATAGGAAGGATATTCGTGGGTTCCTTCCTGAACTAATGGATAAGATGTATGGAGATCGTGTGATCTTCAAGAAAAAAATGTTGGAGGCAAAGCAAGCATATGAGAAGACCCCCACTGAGGCATTGGAAAAGGAAATTGCAAGATGCAACAACATCCAAATGGCGAAAAAGATCTCTCTTAATTCTGCTTATGGTGCTATCGGCAATCAGTACTTCAGGTATTTTAAATTAGCAAATGCCGAGGCGATTACTTTATCTGGGCAAGTATCTATTCGATGGATAGAGAATAAGATGAATGCCTATATGAATAAACTTTTGAAAACAGAGGATGTAGATTATGTTATTGCTAGTGATACTGATAGTATCTATCTCAACTTGGGTCCTTTGGTTGAGACTGTATACAAGGGGCGAGAGAAAACTAATGAGGTCGTTGTTGGGTTCCTTGACAAGGTGTGTCAAACTAAACTTGAACCTTATATTGAAAGTGCTTACGAAGAATTGGCCAGGTATGTCAACGCCTACGACCAAAAAATGCAAATGAAGCGAGAGAATATCGCTGAACGTGGTATTTGGACTGCTAAGAAAAGATATATTTTAAATGTGTGGGATAGTGAAGGAGTAAGATATGAAGAAGCTAAGTTAAAGATGATGGGTATTGAAGCAGTTAAGTCTTCTACTCCTGCACCATGTCGTCAGTTAATTAAGGAAGCACTTAAACTTATAATGAATGGTACAGAAGATGATGTTATTGATTTTATTGAGCAGTCTCGTAAGGATTTTAAGAATCTTCCACCAGAAGATATCTCGTTTCCAAGATCTGCAAGTAACGTTGAGAAGTATAGAGCAGTAAATTCGATATATGCAAAAGGAACTCCTATACATATACGGGGGGCTTTGCTGTTTAACTATTATGTTAAGAAACATAAGTTAGATAAAAAGTACTCATTCATCAGTAATGGTGAGAAGGTTAAATTTTGTTATTTAAAATTACCCAATCCTATACATGAGAATGTGATGTCTTTTATTCAAGACTTCCCTAAGGAACTTGAATTGAACAACTACGTTGATTACGATCTACAATTTGAGAAGTCTTTTGTTGAACCTCTCAAAGCGATTCTTGATGCGATTGGTTGGAATGTAGAAAAAACTGCGACGCTGGAGGCGTTTTTTACCTAAATGGAATTACCTGTAGATGACAAAGAGTTGTCCACTATTATAAGTGCATTGCACTTGGGTGGTGACACAGCACTTTATCAGAAGTTGAAGATTGTAAAGGAGACTAGAGATGCAAATCCTGGTGGTCCTTACAAGAAAATTATCAGGGAGCAATATGGCATGGTCTTTTAGACTAAATGATGGTATAATATCGCTATCGAGTTTACCACTATGGTTTTAGTTTACATTATCATTGCCCTGTTACTATTTCTAGTTGGATGGGGATTCTACCTAACAGTAGGAGCAGGTAAAGAAGAACTCAAAGATCCCATTAAAGAACATGCTAAGATGCATGAACTTGGAATTGCACACAAACACGATAAGTGATGAAGATTGAACTTGATTTGACTAAAGAAGAATTTTTTGAAGTTCTTGATGCTACTCATAAAGAGCATTCGGATTGGAGAAAAAGAGACTTCAAACACAGCATTTATTTAAAATTGAAAGAGGTGTATGATGGACTTCCTTAAAGAAATTGTAAAAGAAATCGGAGATGACTACACCCAACTCGCAAGAGACATCGACGACACAGAAGAATATATTGATACGGGCAGTTACATCTTTAATAGCCTTCTTTCGGGTTCTATTTTTGGCGGTGTATCTAGGAATAAGATTACTGCCATTGCTGGCGAGTCTAGTACTGGCAAAACTTTCTTCTCCCTCGCAGTTGTCAAGAATTTTCTGGACAATAATCCTGACGGTTACTGTCTCTATTTCGATACTGAAGCTGCTGTTAATAAGGGATTACTTGAATCTCGTGGGATTGACCTAAATAGGATTGTGGTGGTGAATGTAGTCACCATAGAAGAGTTTAGATCAAAGGCGTTAAAGGCAGTTGATATATACTTAAAAAAATCTGAAGAGGAACGCAAACCCTGTATGTTTGTGTTAGACTCTTTAGGAATGTTGTCTACTGAAAAAGAAATCAGAGATGCATTAGATGATAAACAAGTCAGAGACATGACCAAATCTCAACTTGTTAAGGGAGCATTCCGTATGCTAACATTAAAACTTGGTCAAGCAAACATACCCCTTATAGTTACAAATCACACATACGATGTTATCGGTAGTTACGTCCCTACTAAAGAAATGGGAGGAGGC